>CAMNWW010000233.1 GCA_946566415.1 uncultured Lachnospiraceae bacterium
AGAGGGTGATCCCCTACTCTAAAATCCCAGATCGTCGTTTACCAGGATCACCTTTATCCTATCCGGATCCTGGCTGAACCTAGTCGTTAATGTCTGGCAGCAGATACATCCTGGTGATTTGCAAAGAGAGCAGCTTCCTGTCACTGTACACGGCGTCTTGCCGAAACGCTGTGCATTCATCGGCGCCGCAATATGTTTTGCACGAGACTGGGCGTCTTCCTCTGTCCTGACCACTTTATTCATCCCTATGATCATCAAGACATGTCTCGGTCCGAACGCCAAAGCCGCCACACGGTTCGCATGTCCGTCGATATTCACCATAATCCCATCTTCGCTGATCGCGTTGGAACTTGCCAGAAAATAATCACAATCAAAAGCTTTTCGTGCTATCTGTTCCTTTTCTTCCTGGCTCTTTGCCATCGCTCTGTCATAGACCTTATAATTTCCTTCATGAAGCGCCGAAGTCAGTCCAATCTCCTGAATACTCATAGAACCTCCCCAGGATACCGAACTTCCTTCCGGGATCAGTTCCAGCGCCGTC
The DNA here is from genome assembly GCA_946566415.1 of uncultured Lachnospiraceae bacterium. Taxonomy (GTDB): domain Bacteria; phylum Bacillota; class Clostridia; order Lachnospirales; family Lachnospiraceae; genus Allocoprococcus. The sequence goes on from CAMNWW010000233.1 coordinate 542, forward strand.
TTTAGCGCCGCTTCCTTTGACTCTGCATAATACGCTTTCATATTGCGTGACTCCAACGCTGGAATTATCTTTTTTGCCAAAAGTTCGTTTCTTTTTCTAATATTCTCATTCATCTTATTCAACCGCCTTAATCCATCCCTCTGGAGCTTCGATGTGTCCCATCTGAATTCCTGTTAACGTTTCATAGAGTTTCCTCGTAACTGGCCCCATATCTTCCATTCCGCTCGGCAGACAAATTTCCTTTCCGTGATCGACTATCTTTCCTACCGGGGAGATTACCGCCGCCGTACCGCACAATCCGCATTCTGCAAACTCTTTCACCTCGTCAAAGCTTACTTCCCTCTCCTCTGTCTTAAGCCCCAGATATTTCTCCGCTACGTAGAGGATCGAACGCCGTGTGATCGACGGGAGAATACTGCCGGACTTCGGCGTAACAACCTTATTATCTTTCGTGATGAATATAAAGTTGGCTCCGCCTGTCTCCTCCACTTTCGTTCTTGTGGCCGCGTCCAGATACATATTTTCCGCAAAACCTTCCGCGTGCGCGGTCATGATGGCATGCAGACTCATCGCATAATTCAGACCCGCCTTGATATGTCCGGTGCCGTGCGGAGCAGCCCGGTCAAAATCAGAAACCTTGATCACAATCGGCTTTGCGCCTCCCTTAAAATACGGTCCGACCGGAGTTGTAAACACACGGAACTGGTATTCGTCCGCCGGCTTTACGCCGATAACCGGGTTAGTGCCAAACATATAAGGACGAATATATAAAGTCGCGCCGGAACCATACGGCGGAACATACGCCGCGTTCGCCTTGACCGTCTGCGTTACCGCGTCGATAAACCGTTCCTCCGGAAATACCGGCATCTCCAGCCTCTTTGCAGAATCCATCATACGTTTTGCATTCATATCCGGCCGGAACATTACGATACGTCCGTCCTCTGTCGTATAAGCTTTAAGTCCCTCGAAAACAGTCTGGGCATACTGAAGCACGCCTGCGCATTCATTCAACACCACATTGGCGTCGGACGTGAGTCCCCCTTCATCCCATTTCCCTTCTTTATAGTTAGAAACATATCGCTTATCCGTCTGCATATATCCAAACCCTATATTAGACCAATCAATCTGTTTCTTCTCCATGTACGATTCCTCCAATCTCGTTTCCAACATTAATTTATACTTATGATGCCAGGGTCAAAAGGTCTGAATCCACATCGTGCTTGCACGATGGTGGATGAATGACCTTGGGACCCGCCCCGATATGAGGATAAAAGTGGGGCGTATGCTCCACGATATCCGAATATTGGGCAGGATTGTGGGAGCGCAAAGCGCGGAACAATCCGTAAGGCATCTTTTGACCCTAACATCTACTTATTCAGATTATAATACTCTCCGCTTTAAAATTCAAGAGCGCACTCTGTTTTTTTATCTCTTTGGCATGGTGATCGCCTCGATTCCTACGCTTCCGCCCCTCACCACTTCAATAGACTGGAATTCTGATTTCAAAAACTGGATGATCGAAGTGTTCTTGTGCGCCGTATGAACAAATTCGAGCAGAACGCTGTCATGCCCATAATCTCTGATCTTTGCCTGATAAGTCTGGGCAATCTGGAACAACTCCGCTTTATCTTCCCGCGAACAATTCTTTACTTTGATAAACATCAGCTCCTGCATCACTACAGAAAGTTCTGTGAAATCGATCACCTTGATGACCTCTACCATACGGTTCAGTTGTTTCTTAATCTGCTCGTATGTCTCCTCGTCACTGAGCGTCTCGATCGTCATACGTGAAATGGTAGGGTCTTCCGTTGTACCCACCGTCAAACTCTCCAAATTATAAGATTTCCCGGAAAACAGACCGGAAATTTTAGAAAGTACACCTACCTGATTTTCTACAAAAAGTGAAATCCATCTTTTTCTCATTTTATTATCCATCTCTTCACCCCCCTAATCCAAAATCATTTCTTCCAGAGTTCCTCCAGGCTGAATCATAGGATACACCTGGTCTTCCGGATCAAGGATAAATTCGATCAATGTTGGAACTTTATATTTTCGGTTATTCTTTGCCTCTTCAAAAGCCGGCTTCATTTCTTCAGGACACGTCACACGGATTCCCTTCGCCCCGTAGCTCTCCGCCAACTTCACAAAGTCCGGTGTATACGCTGGAGGCTCCTCTCCCCTTCTTGTAGCGGCGCCTGAATTTAAATCCGTCATAGAATAGCGCTTTCCGTAAAATAGCTTCTGCCATTGGCGCACCATTCCAAGATACGAATTGTTGAATACACAGAGTATCAGCGGAAGTTCCTCCAGCACTGCGGTTGCAAATTCTTGGATATTCATCTGCATGCCGCCGTCGCCGGAAATAGCAATAACCGTGCTGTCTGGATTCCCGATCTGTGCTCCCACCGCTCCCGGAAATCCATAGCCCATAGTTCCCAGTCCCCCGGACATAAGAAGGCGGGTCTTCTCATTTACTTCCAAATATTGGGAGGTGAACATCTGGTGCTGTCCCACATCTGTCACCACGATCTTTCTGTCATTTCGGAACACATCGTTGATCGTCTCCAGGATATCCTGTGCCTGCATCACTCCCTTTTTCGGCTTCATCTTTAAGGGATGCTCCTCTTTCCATGCCTGGATCTCCTTTAGCCACTTTGACGTATTGCAAGGCTCTACATACTCCAAAAGCCGGTTAACTGCATCTTTTGCATCCGCCACGATGGGAACGTCTACCTTGATATTCCTTGAGATGGACGCTGTATCAATATCGATATGAACAATCTGCGCGTTCGGTGCAAATGCGTGGAGTTTTCCTGTAATTCGATCGTTAAAACGAGTCCCGATCGAAAAAAGAAGATCACATTCGCCCACAGCCATGTTGGAAGCATACGCTCCATGCATACCAAGATTTCCTACAAACAGAGGGTGGTTTGTAGGCACGGCCCCACGCCCCATAACCGTCGTAACTACCGGAACTTTCGTAATATCCACGAGTTTATGAAATTCCTCGTTTGCACCGGCAATATTGACGCCGCCTCCCGCAAGGAACAAAGGACGCTCCGCCTTATTCAGCATCCGTATTGCGCGCTTAAGCTGTCCGATATGCGCAGAAGTACTCGGCTTATATCCACGGATATTCACTGTCTCAGGATAATCCGCACTTCCCAGCTCGCCCATCACATCCTTTGGCAAATCAACCAGAACCGGTCCTGGACGCCCTGTTCTTGCAATATAGAACGCTTCCTTAATGATTCTTCCCAAGTCTTCCCTGTTCCGGACAGTCACTCCATACTTTGTAATACTCCGGGTGATCCCGACAATATCCACTTCCTGGAAAGCGTCGTTCCCGATCAAATGCCGCGCAACCTGACCGGTAAAACATACTAGAGGAACACTGTCATAATTTGCCGTCGCAAGCCCCGTCAAAAGATTCGTCGCTCCTGGTCCGCGGGTAACCAGACAGACGCCCACCATTCCCGTGGACCTT
>CAMNWW010000234.1 GCA_946566415.1 uncultured Lachnospiraceae bacterium
GCAAAGCAGAGACGCATCTGGCAGGACTAAAGAAAAGAGTCTGACGCATTATAAAACTATAAAGAGTCTGTCAGTTAATACCGATTTTCAGGTCCCTACTGTAAAATAAGCATATCCACTTAGAGTCCCGTGTTTTCCAGCACATGATCTCTCAAGGGATATGCTTATAAAGGCTTTCGTTATTTTATCCCTTTTTATTATCTACATTTCTTTCGGTCCAAGGAAGTATATCTTTCTTTTTGTATATAATATAGGTAAATACTATGGAGATCGCAACTACCATAATCTGGATCCAAAGAATTGGACTATAGCTCTTTGTCAAATCAAATACATATCCATAAAATGATGCACCAAACATATTACAGAAATTCATTCCTATCATAACAATGGAAAGAACCGCTGAATAATCCATCACTCCATAGACTTCTTTCAGAGCAATCGAACTCATATAAGTGGCTCCAGGAAATGCACAAAGCATCAGACTTATTGAAAAATCCACAAGTGCCGTTTTTAATGCTTGTGTAGAGCGTATAATCCGCCGATCCATATAGGCACCTCCTTTGACACCCTGAGTACTCTCGGAAACTCACCCCTATAATTTATAGCTCAGCATATCATACTGACAGACAAGAAACAATACTAAAAAAATAAATAGAGTTACTGTGGAACGAAGTGGGCAGTAATCAGTTGAGGATTTTCTGGTTTTATATTATACTGTAAGTAAAGATAGGAGAGATGATAATGCGAAGATTAAAAGTATATTTAGATACCTCTGTCGTTAGTCATTTAATGCAGGAAGACGTTCCAGCGAAGATGGCTGATACTTTACAGTTATGGGAGCTGTTCCGCAAGGGTATTTATGAAGTATATGTGTCTACGGTTACATTGGAGGAAATATCATCCTGTCCAGAACCGAAAAGAAGCCGGTTAAGGGAGTATTTAGGACAGATTTCATTTACGACACTTGATATTTCCAATGATGCCGTGGAGGTTGCACAGCAAATCATAGATATGGGGATTTTGACGCAAAAAAGTTATGATGATTGTCAGCATATCGGGGCGGCTGTTGTGAACGAGTGCGATTGTATTATCTCATGGAACTTTAAGCATATAGTCAATATCAAAACAATTCGTGGTGTACGTGCGATTACAAATCTGAAAGGATACAGACCGATTGAAATTTTGAATCCGTCTGTATTATTAGAAAGTGAGGAATGATTATGGAAAAACCAATTCTCAGCCCGGATTTTACGATTGAGGATATTCACAAATTACGTGAATATAATTACTTTGTCACAAAAGATATGACGCCGCAGGAACGGATAGACTACTACAATCAGAAAGGGCGTGCGTTTTTAAAGGAGATTGAGGAAAGCAGATTACAAAAGGTGTAAGAGTATAACAAGAAAACAAAGACGGATCGTGGGATGCCATGAGCCGTCTTTGCAATTCAGAACAATAATTGTAAAAAATCTTGCATTTACGGAAAGTGCGGTATATTATTAATACGAAAATGTTATCGCGATAACAAAAGAAAGAAGGAAAGACTATGAGTAAAAACGAAATAGTGAATGAGAAGAGCATTCGCACGATGTACCACAGGGATTGTGCCCTGCTAGGAGTTTTCGTCATCGGAATGTGGAGCATTCTTATTCCGGTTATGCTGACGGTGCTGCATCTGGCCCCCAACGGGACAGTGAAGGCGATCGTGATATGTGTGGCAATGATCAGCGGAGCGGCGCTGTCCTGGGGCATGCTGGCAGTATTTTTCCATATCAGGAGAAACCGGGATGCGATTTACAGGGAAGATCTGGAAAATCTGGCTGTTTTGAAAGGGCAGAAAAAATAATAGGAGGGAGGATCAGTTATGACAGACGATAAGAAGGAACAGGTTTTAGAAAAGAAGTCGGACAGCAAGAAAGAAAAGGCGCTGCTTATTGTGGATATCTTTTTTGTGATGGTGCTCTGCTTTGTTGTACTTATGATCACGATGTTTTTTCAGAATGCAGGCGGGGGAGTAGACGCGTCAAAAGGCTATCAGATCGTGCCGGCTACGGTGCTGCTTGTCGCGGCTCTTCTGTCAGGGTATCTCATCTTTTTAGTGAAACGAAGCAAAAAAGATTTAAAGGAAATCATTGAATTGTCTTATGAAGAAAAAAGGGGGCTTGACCAATGAGCATTTGGACGGTTATGAATGGAGCGGCCTGGGCGCTCTGTGCGTTTTTCGCATATCTTATCATCAGCGATCTGATCAAGGTGGAGAGAAAGAACGCCAAAGAGCAAGGGAATGATTCCAAAGAGGGAAATGAATTAGGAGGGGTCAAAGATGGAAGGACAGAAGAGTGAATTCATAGAGGGACAGGAGCAAAAAGAGAAAAAAAGCCAGTCATTGTCAAGAGTCCTAGGTCCGATGCATATTTGGGCTTTGGGCGTTGGGATCGTGCTGGTAGGAGAGTTCATGGGATGGAATTTTACCGTCGCAAAGGGAGGCTCGCTGGGTTCGGTTATAGCGCTTTGGACTGTGGCGATCTTTTACATTATGATCGTGATGATGAATACGGAGATGGGTTCGGTCATGCCGGAGGCAGGCGGACAGTATACCATGGCGAAGTATTTGCTCGGACCGCTGGCGGCGTTTAATATCGGTCTTATGCTTGTGTTTGAATATGCAATGCTGGAAGCGGCGGACGCGCTTGTGGTTGGGGAAATTCTGGAATCATTGAATCCGAATATTGACCCGCTGCCGTACATAATCCTTAGCCTTTTGTTCCTTACTTATCTGAATTACCGAGGAGCGTATGCTACACTGACTTTGAATTTTATTATTACGGCGGTAGCGTTTGTCACTTTATTTATCTTGCTGTTTTCCACGAATTTCTATGATCCGCAGGCGACGCTTTTGAATCTGAAGGAGCTGACCGACGGACTTCCCTTCGGTTATCTGGGAATTATTGCAGCTATGCAGTTTTCAGTGTGGTTCTTCCTGGGAATTGAGGGAAGCGCTTTGGCGGCGGAAGAGTGCCGTTCTACAAGCAGGTCTCTTCCCGTGGGGGCTATGGTAGGGATTGCTACGCTTTTGATCGGTGCGACTACGACATGGCTCGTATGTTCCGGCCTGGTTCCTGCGGATGAGCTAGGGATATCTGCATACCCGCTCTATGATGCGGCCAGGGCGACGGGCAAGCTTTTTGTGATCGTGGCGCTTTTTGTCGGCACAGTCATGGCGTGCCTGGCGTCTGCGAACGGCTGTATCAATGACGCCAGCCGGGCCTGGTTTGCTATGTCGCGGGATACATTGATTCCGGGATTTTTTGCAAAGACACATCCGAAATATAATACACCGTACCGGGCGACTGTATTCCTGCTTCCAATTTCCCTGGCATTTGCGTTTACCGGGATGCTGGACCAGGTGGTGGCGTTCTCAATATTTTCCGCATTGGTGGTATATGTTCTTACGATTATCATGATGTTCCGTTTTCGGAAAATGTACCCGCTGGGGACGATCGAGAGGGGGTATATTGCGCCGATTCATCCGGTGCCGGCGATTATCGCGGCCGTACTTGCGGGTCTTACCTTGTTTGGGATGTATCTGGGGTACTGGATCAATATGGTAGGCGGCGTAATATTCTATTTTCTGGCTTCCATCTGGTTCTTAAAGAGACGGGCAAAATTTATAGATAAGAAGAATTTCCTGAGGGCCGGCGCCCAGAAGTGGCCGAAGCCGCAGATATAGCGGGTTATCGTTCACAGCCCTCCGCCCACATGCCCACTCGTCGTCTCTTCGAGACTCCAGTCCCGCTCCTTGCGGAGCTAAGACTGCTTATGTGGGCGGAGTTCCTGCTTCGCAGGGGCGATATGGATTTGCGGGCAGCCTCTTACATGCAAGCATGACGAGTCTGTCTGCAAATCCATATCAATCTGTGAATCAATGTCATTAAGTTAGCACCAGCAACATAAGGCTTACTGCTTGAAA
>CAMNWW010000235.1 GCA_946566415.1 uncultured Lachnospiraceae bacterium
AATTATCCGGCCCCATTTCTTCCCCAAAGATACGTATGCTTCCCTTATCGTATTTTAACAGCGAGAGCATACAGCTTATGGCTGTGGTCTTGCCGGAACCATTCGGCCCCAAAAGACCATATATCTCACCCTCGTCGACCTGTAGGTTCAAGTGGTCCAGCGCCAGAAGGTCTCCGTACCGTTTTACCAGGTTTTCTATCTGAATCATATTTCATACCCGCCTTTCTCTTTCATTTTTCCAACTCTTCCTAAACTTCCATATGTTATATTGTAAGTATAATATGTTTTTACATTTTGCAAAAGTGTCCCTTGTCACAGTTTCACATGACAAATGTCATAATTCTCATTTTTCCCTTTACCACACCCATGAAACCAAGGTATAATAGGAGCACTTGGTGAGGTACTCACCATAAACGCCGGCGCAAATATAAGCAATATCGCCCATTCGCCGTGAAAGAGAGGAACGTATGCATTATATCCAGGACATCCTGCTTCTATTAATATATAGTCTGTTTTCTGTACAATATAACGAGGTCAATTTCCTGTTTGTCCTGGCTTTTTTGCTCACTGTGATCTATTCTCTCCTTGGCTTCTGTTTGAAAACTGTGCGGCTCCGTATGGCTTTCGGCATCCTCTTCCTCGCCGGCGCCGTTCTTGTGCCGCCAATGCTCTTTTTCTATCCCTGCGCTGTCTATCTTTTCATGCACGACAGACGATACGCTGTCTGTTCATGTACATTTATAATCTATGTGTGCCTTCTTTTTACCAGGCACATGACTTTTTTTCACATGGCCTTCTGCTTGTTCGGCTGCTTCCTCGCTGTTTTTCTTCAGCAACGAACCCTGCGTTTTGAAAAACTGTCTGTAAAGTACCGCAGGACACAGGACGACAGCCGGGAACGTAATCTTCTGCTTTCTGAACGGAACCATTCACTCCTGGAAAGGCAGAATATTGAGATCTATACGGCCACTTTGAAAGAACGTAACCGGATCGCCCGCGAAATTCACGATAACGTAGGCCATGTTCTGTCCCGTTCCATCCTGCTTTTGGGCGCTGTGAAGACTGTCAACAAGGACGATTCCCTTCTTCCACTTCTCACTGACCTGGAGGGAGCGCTTGGCGAAGCCATGGACAGCATCCGCCAAAGCGTCCATGACCTCCATGATGAATCCATCAACTTGGAGACAGCCATCCAGGGATTGATCCGTGATTTCACTTTCTGTCCTGTGGAGTTTGAATATGATATGCACTTGCAGATACCAAAGGAAGTAAAATATTGTTTCATCAGTATTACAAAAGAGGCCCTGTCAAACATCATCCGCCACAGCAGCGCTACCCAGGTCCATATCCTCCTCAGGGAACATCCCGCCCTCTACCAGCTTCGTATCGAAGACAACGGAGCCGGAGTTTCTCAAAGCAGTTCAGGCATTGGTCTTGCAAATATGCTGGAAAGGGTGCAGGCATTAAACGGAAGATTTCAAATCATGACAGAACATGGGTTTCAAATTTTTATCACAATACCAAAAGGGGAATAAACTATGAAGATCATCATTGTAGACGACGACTGCCTGGTGGCAGGCGCTTTGAAAACGATTTTAGAGGCATACGAGGACGTTGCCGTATGCGCTGTTGGAAACGACGGGCGGGAAGCTGTTTCGCTGTACCGGGATTTTCTCCCCGATGTGCTTCTTATGGACATCCGCATGAAAGAGATGAACGGTCTGGAGGCTTCCGAAACGATCCTCAAGGAATTCCCCGACGCAAAAATTCTCCTCCTCACCACCTTTTCCGATGATGAGTATATCGTAAAAGCGCTGCGGCTTGGCGCGAAAGGTTATTTGTTGAAACAGGACTACGCCAGCATCCTTCCCGCACTGCGCGCAGTATGCTCCGGGCAGACAGTATTCGGAAGCGAAATCATATCCAAAATACCGGCGCTTCTGCCTTCTTCCCGCACATTCGACTATAATGCCTACGATATCAACGAACGCGAACTGGAAATCATTCATCTAATCGCTGAAGGCCTGAGCAATAAGGAAATCGCAGCCCAGCTTTTCTTAAGCGAGGGGACAGTGCGGAATTACTTAAGTTCTATCCTGGATAAGCTGAACCTGCGCGACCGCACGCAAGTCGCTGTTTTCTATTATCAGCATAAAGATTGAAAGTCGAAGATGCTCATCTGCTCCGGCTCGCCTGCATCCTCCAGCTTGGAAGTACGGATACCCAGAAGTCTGATCGGCGTATGATCCCACAATTCCGTGAACAAGATACAAGCTATTTCATAGAGGACGGAATCTGCGTCTGTGGCCCGGAAAAGCTGTCTTTGATGGGAAACGCTTTGGAAAGTATGGTATTTGATCTCAACGCTTACCATATTTGCCTTCTGCCCTGCCTTCCGAAGTCTTCCGCCCACGCTTCTGGCCAGGGCAAGTAGTACCTCCCTTGCTTCTTCTTCTGTCTCTGCATCCTTGGGGAGCGTCGTAGAATTCCCGATTCCTTTTGCCGCAGATTCTTCCGCCTGCACGGGGGAGTCGTCGATTCCATTGGCAAATTTCCACAGCATCCTTCCGTGGCTTTTGAGATGGAGTTCCAGGAATCTTGGGTCTGTCTGCGCCAGATCGCCGATCGTGCGTATTTCCAGCTTCTGCAGGCTTTCCACGCTGGAACGGCCCGCCATATAAAGCTCGGAAAGCGGAAGCGGCCACATCTTTGTCTGGATTTCCTCCGGAAATAAGGTGTGCACGCGGTTCGGCTTCTCAAAATCCGACGCCATCTTTGCCAAAAGCTTGTTACTGGAAATCCCTATATTCACCGTAAATCGGAATTTCTCATATATCTTGTCCTTTATCTCAAAGGCTGCCGCCACCGGCGATACGAACTGACGGGCAATTCCGGTAAAATCCAAATAACACTCATCCACGCTAACCTGCTCGATATCCGGTGTATAAGTATGCAGAAATTCCATCAGTTTTTGGCTGTATTCACGGTATAAAATATGGTTCGGAGGGTCCATATGCAGATTCGGACATTTGCGCATAGCGTTTACCACAGGTTCGCCGGTACGAATCCCATATTTTTTTGCCGGGAGTGATTTTGCCAGGACGACGCCATGGCGGGAACTTGTGTCCCCGCCTATGATCGCCGGAATGGTCCGTATATCCTGCCCGGCGCCGTTTTTCAGTTGTTCCACCGCCGTCCAGCTCAGGTAGGCGGAATTGACGTCAATATGAAAAATCGTCCTCTGCATGGGTATATCCCCCTGCCGTAATATACTGCCGCAATTATGATGCCGCCGCTGCCTCTGCCGTCAGTTTCCCGTCTGATGCATCAATCAGTATCGTATCGCCGCTTCCAACCTCCCCTGCCAGAATCATCTTCGCGGCCAGAGTTTCCACATGTTTCTGCAGATAACGTTTCAGCGGTCTTGCACCGTACATCGGATCATAACCTGCCTCCACGATGAACTGTTTTGCAGATTCCGTGACCTGTATTTCCAACTCTTTATCTGACAGCCTTCTGTTCACATCAGCAACGAGTAAATCAATGATAGAATATATATTCTCTCTTGTCAACGGCCGGAACATGATCGTCTCATCCAGACGGTTCAGAAATTCGGGACGGAAATGTGTCCGCAATTCATTCTTTACCAGCTCTTCTGTCTCAGGCCGAATCTCACCGTTCTCGCCAATGCCGTCCAAGAGGTAGGTCGACCCAAGGTTAGAAGTCATAATCAGAATCGTGTTCTTAAAGTCCACCGTCCTCCCCTGGGAATCCGTGATTCTTCCGTCATCCAATACTTGAAGCAGGACGTTAAACACATCGGGATGCGCTTTTTCCACCTCGTCAAAGAGTACCACAGAATATGGCTTTCTCCTGACAGCCTCTGTAAGCTGTCCGCCTTCGTCATACCCCACAAATCCCGGAGGCGCTCCGATCAGGCGGGACACAGAATACTTCTCCATGTACTCGC
>CAMNWW010000236.1 GCA_946566415.1 uncultured Lachnospiraceae bacterium
AAATCTCTCACCGTTGATTGTGACAAAGATACGTTCCTTGCGAAAGTAGATCAGGTAGGTCCTGCCTGCCACACTGGTAATCGTACCTGCTTTTTCCAGCCGGTTGTGGAGGATGAAAGCAAACAAAACAATCCGCTCCAGATATTTGAGCAGGTATACCGCACGATCCTGGACCGGAAAGCCAATCCCAAAGAAGGCTCTTACACGAACTATCTTTTTGAGAAAGGAATCGACAAAATACTGAAAAAAGTGGGAGAGGAAGCGACCGAAATCATCATTGCGGCAAAAAATCCGAATCCGGAGGAAATCAAATACGAGATTTCTGATTTCTTGTATCATATCATGGTGTTGATGGCTGAACGGGGCGTGACCTGGGACGACATCGTACAGGAGCTGGCCGACAGATAGAATCGCACAGGAACCTGGCTACAGATAAAATAATAATAGAATATTTGGCGGAAGAGGGGACATATACTGTTAAAAAGATATGTCCTCTTTTGTCATGCAAAGGAAGAGGGCATGAGGCCAAAGAGGGAGGATAGCAGAATAATGAATGACGCACAGAAACGCAGGGAACAGCTCCTTAAGGAGACAAGAAGCCGCTATCAAAGCAACTATATGCCCGCGGTCCACCCGCGTTACCGCGCCGCCTACCACAACCTTTACGGAGGAAACGAGGAGGAGAAAGCGTCGGAAAGCCTCAGCGTACGGATACTGATCAGTCTGATCCTGTTCGCAGTGTTTGCCACAGCAGACTACCACCACGACAATGTGTGGAAATTCTCGACAAGCCAAATCACAGCGGAGATTGCTCGTCAGCCGGAATTATCCGGGTATCTGGAGGCATTTTCCAAAAACACCGGGATACATATGCCGGAACTGAATAAAGAATGAGCTTATTACTAATTTACTTATGGACGCGGGGATGTGGATCCCGAACGGGCCATCCTTCAATATTTCCGTTTAGGATAGCCGTAAACATACGGCTTTTGGCTCCGGGATGTTCCATTTCCAGCCGTCTTACTAATTCCTTCGCATATTGGCGTTTTGTGAGCCCGTCCACCGGACAGCGGCTTCCTACCACAGGAAGCCTATACCTGTTCTGGAATCCTATAATATTTCCTTCATCTATGAACATCATGGGACGGATGACGGATAGCTCCATACGATCCAAGTATGTTTTGGGGGAGAAGGAGTGGAAACGCCCTTCAAAAATTAGAGACAAAAGCATTGTTTCAATGATATCATCTTTGTGATGCGCATAGGCGACTTTATTGCAGCCCATCTCTTTTACCGCTTCATTGAGCGCGCCTTTGCGCATCTTGGCGCAAAGAGAACAGGGATTGGGTTCTTTTCTGACCTCGAATAATATTTCCGCGATATCTGTTTTTACGATATGGTATGGGACGTTTAAATCCTGGCACAGCTTATTAACGGGGGTAAAATCGCATTTTTCATAGCCTAGATCAACCGTGACGGCGCTGAGGCGAAACCGCCGGGGGTAAAAGTGTGCAAGACCCTGCATGGCATAGAGCAGGGTCAGACTGTCTTTTCCGCCGGATATGCCTACCGCGATGTGGTCCCCCTCCTGAATCATATCATATTCGTCGATTGCCTTTCTGGTATAGCTGAGAAGCTGCTGTAGTTTCATTTGGATATCTCCCTTTCTGACGCATATGTGATCGCCTATCCGGCGATGAAATGAAGAGTCTTAGGTAACCCTTCGCGCAGAGCGCTCAGGATCCCTGAACTTAATCGCCTATCCGGCGATGAAGAGTCTTAGGTAATTTTACTGTATTTGGAGGGGAAAAACAAGAAAAAAATTGCCCCAAAGGGCAGAACGTGGTAAGATAATTGGAGAAATGGACAAGGAGAGGTGAGGCAATGAAATTTGTGATCCAGAGAGTGACAGAAGCAGATGTATCTGTCGAGGGTAAGACGATCGGCGCAATCCAAAAAGGGATTCTGGTACTGATTGGCATCAGCCGGGAAGACGACTATGCGGCGGCGGATAAAATGATCAAAAAGATGATCGGGCTTCGTATTTTTGAGGACGCTGAGGGGAAGACGAATCTTTCTCTTGCGGACGTGGAAGGCAGTCTTCTTTTGATTTCGCAGTTTACATTATATGCGAACTGTAAAAAGGGTAACCGGCCCAGCTTCATCGAGGCGGGAGAACCGGATGCGGCGGAAAAAATGTATGAATATATTATTGGGGAATGCCGCAAACGGGTGCCGATCGTGGAGACGGGCAGCTTCGGGGCTGATATGAAGATCCGGCTTGTGGGTGACGGTCCGTTCACCATCGTCCTTGATTCGGAAAAACTTTAAAAGAAAGTGGGGAATAAAGAATGAATAGTGATGCTTTAAAGAACAAAATCCTTGAGATGCAGGATGAAATTATTGCCGCGATCCAGAAAAATGTACGTATAGAAAGCGTACGCGGCGAGGCCCTTCCCGGCGCTCCTTATGGAAAGGGGCCGAAGGCGGCCTTGGACGACCTTCTTGCGCTGGGCAGGGACATGGGATTCCAGACAGGACAAGCCGGCGACCGTGTAGGATGGCTTGAGTATGGCGACGGAGAAGAGATGGTCGGCGTTCTCGGCCATGTGGATGTCGTCCCGGCAGGAGAGGGGTGGAAATACCCGGCATATGGAGCTGAGATCCATGACGGCGTGCTGTTCGGGCGCGGAGTACTGGACGACAAGGGTCCGATCATAGGCGCTGTTTTTGCCATGAAGGCGATACGTGACCTGAATCTTCCGATCGACCGCCGCATCCGTATATTGTTTGGCTCTGACGAAGAATGCGGCAGTTCCTGCGTGAAATATTACGTTGAGAACGGTTACGAGCTTCCTACGATAGGATTTACGCCGGACGCAGAATTCCCGGCGATCTTCTGTGAAAAGGGTATCTCAAATTTTACGATCGCATCTTCCTTAATGGAGAAGGGAAAGATTGAAGTAGAATCGTTAAACGGTGGAATTGCCGCGAACTCAGTTCCGGCGGACTGCTGTTTAGTTGTAAAGGGAGATTTAAAGGTAAGCCCGGCGGACGGCGTTACGGTAAAAAAAGAAGATGGAAAGACCATTGTGGAAGCAGCTGGAAAAAGTTCTCACGGAAGCAGGCCGGAAATGGGGGAAAATGCAATCATCAAGCTTCTTCTTTCTGTACGGGACAATGATTTTGGGGGAGATTTCCAGAAACTTGTTGATTTCCTTTTGGATAAAATCGGTCTTGAGACAAACGGCGAAAGCCTGGGAATCCATTATGTAGACGATGAGACGGGCGAAACAACGCTTAACCTTGGAAAGATTCGGTGTGATGGAAAGGAGTTTTCTTTCACGCTGGATATCCGTTATCCGAGGAATGCAGACGCAGAGATTGTAGACGACCGTGTCAAAAATCAGGTAAGCAGCTATTCTTTTGATGTACGGAATCACTCCAACATGCCTCTTCTTTATATCCCGAAAGATTCTGAACTGGTAAGTAAGCTGATGGGAGTCTACGCAAAAGAAACAGGAGACACGCGCGATGCTTTTGCCATCGGAGGCGGAACCTATGCCAAGGAATTTCCGAACATGGTCGCGTTTGGCCCGCAGTTCCCCGGCGATCCGGATGTGATACATCAGCCCCACGAATGTGTGGACGTGGATAAGCTGATAAAAATGATCCAGATCATAGCATTGGGGATCTATGAACTGGCTCAAAAATAGAACGCAGTAATGAAAAAGAGCGGGAGAGGAGCCGTCAAAGCCTTATGGCTTACGGCTCCCTTAATTTTACGGCCCCGGCCGCGCTGCGCCGGCGGTCTTCATCGATCGCGGCATAGTGTTTACGCGTCGTATTCACATCTTTATGTCCCAGTACATCGGCTACCAGATAAATATCCCCGGTTTCTTTATAAAGTGAAGTCCCATAGGTACTGCGGAGCTTATGCGGCGTTATCTTTTTATT
>CAMNWW010000237.1 GCA_946566415.1 uncultured Lachnospiraceae bacterium
GGTCACGTTCATAATTCTGCTGGGGTTCTCTCTGGTGATATACCGGTTTCTTCCGAACCGTAAAGATACGATTAAGAAGCAGCTTCCCGGCGCGGTTTTTACTTCAATCGGCTGGCTTGTGATTTCGTTTATTTTTTCGATGTATTTGACGATTTTTCGAGGATTTTCCGGTCTATACGGAAGTATGACGGCGATTATTCTGGTTATGCTGTGGCTGTACTTCTGCATGTATGTTATGCTGATGGGAGGGCTTTTGAACCATATTTGGCAGGAAAAAGTCGAAATTTGGAAAATATAGTAGATATTAAAAATTATATAGGCTTGACAACTGCGTACCAGGAGGCATATAATAACCAAAGGTGCGGCTTTTGAGTTAATATGTAGAATTTATATAGTACATAGGAGTGTTTTCATAGAAGACGGAGGTTAGACAATGTGGAAGGCTACATCGATATGCATAGTCACATACTGCCAGGGGTAGACGACGGAGCAAGAGATTCCGATGAAATGAAAGAGATGCTTTGCATCGCTTATGAAGAGGGAATTCGCTGTATTATTGCTACGCCCCACTATCACCCGAGAAGGGGACATGCATCCCCGGAGAGACTGAAAGAACAGTTAGCTTTACTTCGCAGAGAAGCACATGCTATAGATGAAAGATTTCGCATTTATCTGGGAACAGAGATTTATTTTGGACAAGAAGTTGTGAAGAAGTTAAGAAATGGCAGAATTATGTCGATGAATGGAAGGAACTATGTGTTAGTAGAGTTTTCCCCTTCTGATCCGAGCGACTATATCTGTCAAAGCGCACAAAAGCTTCAAGTCAACGGTTATGAGGTGATTATCGCCCATGTAGAGCGGTATACGTCTCTTGTATCAGATATGAAGCAGATTTACCGGCTTCATGAGATGGGCGTACATCTACAGGTCAACGCCGGCAGCATTATTGGAGAGATTGGGTGGAAGACCAAAAAGTTTATAAAGAAACTAATGAAAGAAGATATGGTGTTCTGCGTGGGTACGGACGCCCATCGGTCGGACAGCAGGCAGCCTCGTATGAGAGAAGCGGCAGAATATGTGGCGAAAAAATACGGGGAAGAATATATGCGGCAGATATTTTTTAGTAATGCGAAGAAAATGCTGAGGAAAGTTGACAGATAAACCTTGGAAAGGATAAGAACATGCAGCTTGAGAAAGATGAAGAGATAGAGATTGATTTAAAGGAACTATTTTTTGAACTGCTGGGACATTGGAAGACTCTTCTTGCGTCTACAGTGATGGTGGCCGCAATCGCGCTGATCGTCAGCAGATTCATTTTAGTACCGCAGTACGAGTCTACTTCGGCTTTGTACGTACTCAGCAATTCGATTACCAGTCTGGCGGATATTCAGATTGGAACCAGCCTTACCTATGATTATATGGTAGTTGTCGAGGGAAGGCCGGTGCTGGAACAGGTAATAGAGAATCTGGATTTGGAAGAAAATTATGCGTCGTTAGGGGAAAAGATATCTTTGAACAATCCGTCCAATTCCCGGATCCTGGAGATCACTGTGACGGATAAAGACCCGGATCGCGCTAAGGAGATTGCGGACGAGATGGCTGTAGTGGCGTCGGATTATATCGCGCTTAAGATGGATCAGTCTTCTCCGACGATCATCCAGAACGGATATGCGGACGGGGCGCCGGTGAGCCCGAATGTTATGCGGAATACTTTGATTGGCGCGTTGGCGGGATTTTTCCTTGCGGCAGCCGTTATTATTATAACCTATCTGCTTAACGACACGATCATGACGTCGGAAGACGTGGAGAAGAAACTCGGTCTAAACCTTCTCGGTACGCTGCCTGAGGTGGTCCACGAAGATGACGGTGAGAATACAGGGCAGAAAAAAAGAAAGAGAAAGAAAAAAAGTGAAAGCTCATCCGGGCAGAATTAAGATAGAAGAGTAGATAAAGGGAGCGGGTGTATATGGAATCAGTATCGCTTGGCAATATAAGAGAACAGGAATATGCGATGAAGGAGTCCCTTCGTGCGCTTAAAACGAATATACAGTTTTGCGGTGATGATATCCAGACGATATTGATCACCAGTTCAATCCCAAATGAAGGGAAAAGTACAGTGTCGATGGATTTGGCGCGTTCTTTGACGGAATCAGGGAAGCGTGTGCTTATGATTGATACGGATATGAGAAAATCTGTTTTGGTCGGACGTCTCCGTGCGAAAAGCGGTACGGGTGAGGAAATATATGGATTGTCTCATTTTCTCTCTGGACAAAAGGGACTAAATGAGGTAATGTATTCTACAGATATACCTAAACTATTTATGATTTTTGCGGGACCTTCTGTTCCGAATCCGACGGAGATATTAGATAAAAAGTATTTTAGAGACTTGATAGAGTTTGGAAAGAAGCATTTCGATTATATCCTGCTTGACTGTGCTCCGCTCGGAGCGGCGATTGACGCGGCGGTCATTGCAAAGTACTGCGACGGCGGAATCATTGTTGTCGCGCAGGGCATGGCGAATGCACGTATGATTAATGGCGCGAAGAAGCAGCTTGAAGCGTCCGGCGTGCGCATACTAGGGGCTGTCCTCAATAAAGTGAAGATGAAGAAAAGCGGGTACGGCAGCTATTATGGCGGCTACTACGGCAGTTACTATGGAAGCTATTACGGCAGTTACTATGACAGGAATGAAGAGAAGGATAAGAAGGCAGCGAAATGAAATTACCGCGGAACGTATTTCAGTTATTGCTAGTGCTGGAAGTAGCGGCGCTCGTTGTGGTTATAATATTTGGAGTCATACATACACAGAGGGCGGCGGTGAAAACAGATAAGCCGGTATCGAATATACAGGCTGAGAATAATGACGACAGAGATAAGTTTGTCGCAAAAAAGGACGATGCGGATGAAACGGCCGACGATGCAGAGGAAACCGAAACGCCGAAAGAATTACAGCCGGCAGCTTTTTCAGAAGAAGTAACAGCAAAGCTTGCGGCTATGACCTTGGAAGAAAAGGTGGCGCAGATGTTTTTGATTGCTCCGGAGGCCTTGACTCATACAGATACAGTAGAAGTTGCGGGCGAAAGTACAAAAGCAGCAGTCGGCAGCTATCCGGTCGGAGGCTTGGTTTATGCTTCCGCGAATTTTAAAAATGCTCAGCAGACACAAGCGCTCTTTTCAGGGGTGCAGCAGTTCAGTAATGAACGAATCGGGATTCCTATGTTCCTTACAATTCAGGAAGTAGGAGGCAGCGACAATTCTCCGCTCGCTGCGGCGAACGGATTTCAGCAGCAGCCTTCTCCGGCGGAGATTGGTGTGGGAGGAAAGCCTGAGGAAGCAGCTAAAGCGGCGGATGGAATTGCATCATATATGGTTCAAACAGGACTGAACTTGAATTTGATGCCGGTGGCGGAGCTTGCTGGAGGAACAGACGCTGCACATGACAATATGTGCTACGGAACAGATGCTTCGACAGCGTCCGCGATGGTGGCGGAAGCTGTGAATGCCAGCCGCGTTAAAGGACTTCATACGGCGGTCGGGACTTTTCCGGGGAAAGGAATCGACGGCAGTACGGAAGAAGGATGGGAAGCATGGAAAAATAATAATGCACTCGTGTTTCAGTCAAGTGTGAACGCAGGGACGGATTGTATGATAGTCGGAAATGTGGCATGCGAGAAGCTGACAGGCGAGGCAGATGTATTTTGCTCTATGTCAAAAGATGCAGTCTATTATCTGAGAAATGATTTGGGATATACGGGGATCCTGATGACGGATTCCTTATCAGAAGAAGCTGTGACAGGAAGATACTCTTCCGGTGAAGCCGCGGTTGCGGCAGTAAAAAGCGGGATTAATATGCTTTACCGTCCTGCAAATTTTGAAGAAGCGTACCAGGCTGTACTGGATGCGGTGAACAATAGCGAGATACCGATGGAGACAATAGATC
>CAMNWW010000238.1 GCA_946566415.1 uncultured Lachnospiraceae bacterium
ACAAACGGTTTTCAAGACCGCCTCGTTATGACCACTTCGATACCTCTCCATATATCTATATTCTATTGGTTACCGTCTATCAACGGCAATATGAATTCTACCACAGAACTAAAGGTTCTGTCAACAATTATTTCCAAAGTTTTCACATTTTATGTATTTCCCTTTTTCTTGCGAAAGCTTCCGCGGCCGGGAGATCCTCCGGTGTCGTAACTTTAATGTTTTCATAAGATCCTTCTACCAGCCTGACTGGAAGTCCCATCAGACGCTCAACCACCATGGCGTCGTCCGTCACCGCCAAACCCTTCTCCTGCATCAGCCTGAAATAAGCCTCTTTAATCAGCGCTGTCTCAAACACCTGCGGCGTCTGGATCTGCCACAAAAATTTCCGATCCGGCGTCTCTTTAGAAAATCCGTTTTCATCCGCCACCTTGATGGTATCCTTTACCGGCATCCCCGCCACACAGGCGCGATACTTTGTCACTGCTTCATAAGTACGTTTTATGATCTCCTCGTCCACAAATGGACGCGCACCGTCATGGATGAATACATATCCATCCCTGTTCGGTACTTTCATATCGCCGTCCTCCATGACCAAAAGCGCCCGGTAAACAGATTCATACCGTTCTTTTCCGCCTGTCGTGATGGTATCCACCTTTGTAAATTGATATCTTTCTACAATCTCCTTCTGGCAGTAAGGGATCTGTCCTTCTCCGACAACCAGTATGATATCGTCAATGACCTCCGATTTCTGGAACGCCGCAAGGGAGTAATAAAGGAGCGGTCTTCCGGCCAAATCAAGATACTGCTTCTGGGTCTTCGTCCCCATACGGCTTCCCTGGCCTGCCGCCAGGACGATTGCCGTACACCGTTTCTTTCCTCTCTTTTCCTTCCTATCCGCCATGATATTTCAGACCGCCCTTTCCCGGATCAACGCTCTCCAAGCTTTAAGTTCGGCACAGCGTTCAGATCCCATCCATGTCTCGTACCCGCAAGATATTCATAATAAGCCGCCGCGCCGATCATCGCCGCATTATCCGTACAAAGTATCGGGGATGGGTGATAAAATTCAATATTATGTTCCCCGCATGCCTTTTTCATCGCTGCGCGCAAAGCGCTGTTCGACGCTACGCCTCCCGCAATAGCAAACTTAGAAAACCTATACTCGGCGGCCGCGCGCATAGCGTTATCCACCAGAACATCTATAACTGCTTTCTGGAAAGACGCCGCAATATCCGCCGTATTATAATCGATTTCTTTCATCCGGCACCCATTGATATAGTTCAGCACTGCTGACTTCACGCCGCTGAAGCTGAAATCATAGGGCGCGCCGTCTATATGTGCATGCGGAAACGAGATCGCATCCGGATTCCCTTCCCTGGACAATTTATCGATCTTCGGTCCGCCGGGATATCCCAGCCCGATCGCCCTTGCCACTTTATCAAACGCCTCTCCGGCCGCATCATCCCTGGTCCGCCCGATTACTTCATAAACGCCATAATCCCTGACGCAGACCAGATGTGTATGTCCCCCGGAAACTACCAGGCATAAAAACGGCGGCTCCAGATCCGGATTCTCTATATAATTCGCTGATATATGCCCTTCGATATGATGTACGCCTACAAGCGGCAGTCCTTTCGCATATGCGATCGCCTTTGCCTCGGCCACCCCGACAAGAAGCGCCCCCACGAGACCAGGACCATATGTCACGCCGACTGCGTCGATTTCATCCAGCGTTACTTTCGCCGTATCCAGCGCCTCCTGAATCACCTGATTAATTTTTTCTATATGTTTCCGCGACGCGATCTCAGGCACGACCCCGCCGTACAGCTTATGAAGGTCAATCTGCGAGGAAATGACATTGGACAACACTGCCCGCCCATTTTTCACCACAGCCGCCGCCGTCTCATCGCAGGAACTCTCGATCGCGAGGATCAAAATCTCCTCTTTTTTCACTGCTTCCATCTTTCTTCCTCCCTACTCCGGGAAATCCAATTCCACGGTCATCCTGTCTTTTCCGGCGACCGCGTGTGGAAATATTTCTCTGACCTCATCCATAAATTCCTCCGGCCGGGTCAGAGACGGGCTGTAATGCGTCAGCCACATTTCTTTTACATGAGCGTCCCTGGCAAGCTTCGCCGCTTCGTAAAACGTCATATGCTTGTACTCCACTGCTTTTGCCGCCTTCTCCTTCTCGCCGTACATCCCTTCGCAGATAAACAGATCCGATCCTTCCGCATTCCTACGGATAGAATCTGTCGGCCGCGTATCCGTACAGTAGGTAAGTTTGATTCCTTTACGCGGCGGTCCCAGGACCATATCCGGCGTCAGCACCCTGCCCTCCGCCTCCAGTGTCTCTCCTCTTTGAAGGTGTTTCCAGTATTCCTTAGGAATTTCCTGCTCCATCGCCCTTTGTACGTCGAACCGCCCTGCCCTTAGAATCTCAATCGTGTACCCATAGCAGAGCACGTTATGCCGTACACGGAAAGCTGTTAAATGATATCCTCCTATTGTAAAACTCTGTTCCGGCTCGGTGATCTCGACAAATTTTAACGGGAACGGAAGCTCCGGCGCAATCACACGAAGCGCATTTACCACCCGCTCCAGCCCTTTCGGTCCGATCAGGGTTAGGGGTTCGGTGCGGTCGGCGTTTCCCATCGTAAGTAAAAGCCCCGGAAGTCCGCTGATATGATCCCCATGATAATGAGTAAAGCAGATCACATCAATCGGCTTAAAGCTCCATCCTTTTTCTTTTAATGCAATCTGAGTTCCTTCCCCACAGTCGATCAGCAGATTGCTCCCGTTAAATCTCGTCATAAGCGCTGTCAGCCAGCGGTATGGGAGCGGCATCATTCCGCCGCTTCCCAGCAAACATACGTCTAACATTCCGTCTCCTATTCTTTCTCTACAGGAATCCCGAATGAACGGATAAGTCTGTCATAGCACTCCTCACACAGGTCGAAACGATGGACTTCATTATCCTTTTCCGAAAAATATCCCCACCGCTTTTCCACAGACAGCACGTCCTCCTTAGGAATTCCGTTTACTACATCTATTTCCTTTTTACACATATTACAGACAATTTTCACTGTCTCATTTTTTTGTGACTCGCAAATCTGATATTGGCGCATATAATTCCTCCTGTGTATATCCTGAACTTCTCATCAGTTGGTTACGCCCTCATTATAACCGCCGGATTCTACAACTTCTAGTGGAAAGCTCTGTATAATCATACTAAATCTTCCACCTCATCCAATTCAAATCGTCCGTCCCTTACGTTTCGTCTTACAGCGTCCGGCTTATAGCGCAAGGCTCATCAATACAGCATCTTCCGGCATTTTCCCACTATAATATCCTTTCCGTACGCCGTCCGTCTGAAAGCCGTTCTTCTCGTAAAAACAGATCGCCGCCTGATTACTTTTTCTTACATCCAGCAAAATCTTTTTTATTCCATTGTCCCGGCAGAACTTTTCCAGATATGCAAGAAGCCCTTTGCCGATCCCCCTCCTTCTTGCCCGCACATCCACGGCAATCCTGGCGACCTCACATTCATCCAATGCATAGTAGCACAGAAGATATCCCAGAAGGGTATCCCCTTCTTTTGCCGCTGCGCAGACCGTTTGGCGGTTGCTCACCGTATTTCTAATTTCATGACAGCTCCATGGATCCGGGAAAATTTCCCTCTCCAACTTTGCTGTCTGTTCTATCGTCACACCATCCTCCGGTTCAAGGAGGAAAATCCGGATATTTTCTTTCCTGTTTTCCATCTCTATTTAGGAAGCGTCTCTGCGCCTCCCTTTTCCGCCTTCTCTCTCTGTGCTCGTTCTCTTTCGGCCTGGGACGGACGCAGATAATCCGGCTTATGCTCTACGGCCGTCTCGATCCGTCCTTCTCGGAAATACTCCAATCCAAGGGCTCCCACGG
>CAMNWW010000239.1 GCA_946566415.1 uncultured Lachnospiraceae bacterium
ACCATTGGTGTTTCTGTTCCCATATTTCCTCAACTCTTAATATTATTCTTGGATCAATTTTGTCATATCGGAATACATCCATTTTTCTGTGATCTTTGCAATCGTTCCGTCATCCAGCATTTCCTGAATAACCTTGTTCAGTTCATCACAGATTTCTTTTCCTTTATCCGTCTTCGGCAGGAAATAAGCGACATTATTCGCTGTCAGATCTTCCTCCAGGAAACGGAAGGATACGTCCTCGTTAAAATGCATGAAATTGTAAACTCCGGTCGTCGTATATGCATATGCGTCAACCCGCCCGAGATGCAGGTCGTTCAGACCGACAGAACTATCCTCGTAAAGAGTTAATGTAAAGCCGATCTCTTGTGACATTTCCTCAATGATTGTCTGCGCCGCCTGTCCGTTCGTACAGCCTACAGTCTTTCCTTTCAGGTCTTCAAAGGTATTGATATCCTTATTGTCCTCCGGAACGATAACGCATTGAGCATCTCCATAATATGGAATGGTCGCATAATATTTATCTGTTCTTTCCGGCTTGACTGCCCAGCAGTTTGCAGATACATCCGCACGTTCTGTGTCAAGTTCACCCCAGATCGCGTCAAAAGCGGCCTGCTTTACTTCGACTGTCCAACCGGTACGCTTTTCGATTTCATCCCACATTTCTGCATCAATGCCGGTCCATGTCCCGTCGTCTGCAAGCAGGCTGTATGGTTCACCGTTTCCGGATGTTACAACGACCACTGTTTTGTCAGATCCCGTTTCATCTGATGCTCCGTCGGATGATTCTTCCTTCTGTTCCTTCTGGTCGTCAGACGATTTTTCCTCGTCAGAATTGCCCCCGCAGCCTACTGCTGTAAAAGCAGCCAGCATAACAATGAGCAATACCGACAACACACGCTTTTTCATTGTTTCTTCCTCCTAAATATCATTTGTTCTCTATCTTGAGCGTTTCAACGCTTAAGACCTGAATTTAATACATATTGGCGCACTTCTTTTCCATCATTTTGTGTAAAAGTCCCAGTACAAATATAACTACCCAGTAAATCAGCATAACCACTGCATAGATTTCAAAATAGCGGAACGTCCTCGCTCCCTCGATTTTTGCGGCTCCCATAATATCCGGAACTCCAAGCATGAACGCAAGCGACGTCATTTTGATCAGATTGATAATATCATTAAAAAGCGGCGGAAGCGCGACTCTGACAGCCTGCGGAATCACGATCCGGGTAACGAGCTGGAAGTTCGTCATTCCCAGAGAATACGCCGCTTCCCTCTGCCCTTCATCTACATATATTAATGCACCGCGGATACTCTCAGACATAAACGCCCCTTCATTGAAGCTTAATACGACGGAAACAGCTATGAGCGGAGCCATATCCCGGATAAACGCACTATATAATGCAATTCCATAGTAAAAGAAATAAAGCTGCGCCACGATAGGGGTTCCCCTCATAACCGACACATAGACTCTTGTAAGCTGATAAAGCCCCGCAATCTTGTAGTACCCGATTATGGCAACGATCACACCGATAAGCAGTGCAAATATTGTGGAAATGATCGTCAATTCAAACGTAACGTTGACTTTACTTGCTATTACCGGAAGTATTTCAAAAAAATAACTGATTTTAAACATTCGACTGGCTCCTTCCCTCAAGGCTCCTCTTTCGGTTCCTTTTATCATATATTTTATTCCTATATCCTGAAATTTGTCTAATCGTTTTTTATAATATAAATGCGGATATATAAACAAAATATATAGTTATTTTTTATATAAGTCAGAAATGAGATGAATATAGAATTTGCACAAAAATAAGACTCCGAATAATCAGAGTCTTATCGTATGAATCCAGTCTATTTAAAACCAGTATCTTCATCTGAAAAATAATTCAGGACGATATTTGCAAAGACGGCGGACGCAGGAGAAAGTACTTCTTCGGCAATCTCAAAAATCGGGCTGTGGAGTCCGAACTTTCCTTCGGTCTTATCCGTCGCGATGCCTACGAACATATAGCATCCCGGGACCTTACTGCTATATTCTGAGAAATTCTCACCGCCCAGATGTTTCTTATCGATAATATAGCTATTCCCAGCCCCCAGAATTTCCTCAGCGCTTGTCTTGGAAAGCCGGATCAGTTCCGGATCATTTTCCACAGCATTCAGTCCGATCATTACGAAAGCCTCGCAGTCAGCATGGTATGCTGATGCAATACTTGCGGCTGTCTCCTCAATTTCTTTTTTTATCTGCTCCATTATGGTTCTGTCGGTCGCCCGAATGGTCCCCTCCAAAATGCATTCGTCGGGAATCACATTCGACAGCCCCTTTTGTCCCGCATGGATAGAACAGACTGATATTACGCGGGGTTCTGTTGAATCCAGTCTTTCTGCAACAATCCCCTGCAGCGCCGAGTATATCTGTACGGCGGCAGTAATAGGGTTGTTACATTCATATGGTCAAGAGCCGTGCCCGCCTTTTCCTGTGACTTTGATAGAAAAGACACCGGCGCAGCCAAAAGCATATTTTGCCGCGATTCCGATCTGTCCTGCCCGTACAGTCGGCCATGCATGAGCGGCAAAAACGGCGTCCACAGGTGGATTTTCCAGTATTTTGTCTTTTTCGATCAGGGATCTTGCACCTCTCCCGCGCTCTTCACCCGGCTGAAACACGAATTTGACGGTTCCGCCAAACTCTTTTCTGAGACGCCCCAGTATCATTGCCGCTCCAAGGAGCCACGCTGCATGGGCGTCATGCCCGCAGGCATGCATACAGCCCGGGTTTTGGGACTTGAACGGTACGTTAAGCTGTTCCTCGATGGGAAGCGCATCAATATCTGCCCGCAGCATAATACATTTTCCGCATCCCTTTTCTCCTTTTAAGATTCCCACAACGCCGGTTCCGTCCGACATATTCTCGAACACATCGATTCCCGGGATATCCTTTAAAGTTTCTGCAACGATTTTCGCTGTTTTAAATTCCTCAAGAGCAAGTTCTGGATGCTGGTGCAGCGTTCTTCTGATTTCAATTAGCTTTGGTTCTATTTCTTTCGATATTTCTAAAATTTTCTCTCTCATAATCGTATCTCTTTTCATCCCTCATGCAACTGCACTCGGGACTCGTGAATCGAATCGCCTATTCGGCGATGGGTTTTATAAGGTATGAATATATGAGCAAAAACGCAGATAAATCGAATGATTACCTGCGCTCTTTCTCGTCTCTTTTCTACTGCATGATTTCAACGACAACTTTTCTGTCCTCTTTGGCGGCGGCCGCCTTCACAACGGAGCGGATCGCCTTTGCAATGCGGCCCTGTTTGCCGATAACCTTTCCCATATCATTGCCTGAGACGTGAACCTCGATGACTGTTGTCTTGCCTTCCTGTTTTTCCGTGACCACAACGCCGTCGGGATCATCTACCAAAGATTTTGTGATCACTTCTACTAAATTTTTCATGACTCACACCTCCATAGGGCAGACTATTTTTCGATACCTGCCGCCTTAAAAATCTTTCCGACTACATCTGTAGGCTGAGCACCGTTGTTTAACCATCTTTTTGCCGCTTCTTCATTCACCTTGAATTCACTCGGCTCTTTGTTTGGATCATACGTGCCGATCTCTTCGATAAATCTACCGTCTCTCGGACATCTGCCGTCTGCAACAACGATTCTGTAGAAAGGAGCTTTCTTTTTTCCCATTCTCTTTAATCTAATCTTTACTGCCATTGTATTGTTACCTCCTGATTTTCTTAATAATTCTATATATAACGCGTGATGCGTGATATATCTGTCTTTTTCTTTAAAACGGCATCCTAAACTTTCCTTTTCTGCCTTTCCCCATAAGCTGCGGGAACTGTTTCATCATCTTGCGCATCTGCTCGAACTGCTTAACCGTACGGTTCACCTCCGCAATATCAACTCCTGCGCCCG
>CAMNWW010000240.1 GCA_946566415.1 uncultured Lachnospiraceae bacterium
TCATGTGCAGCTTTTCTGCCATTTGTTTTTGGGAAAGACTTGGTTCTTGTTCTATGAGTTTCATAATTCTCTCCACTAAGTCCTTTTTGCTTAACCGGGTGGACTGAATGGTTGACTGGGTGGTCGATTCTTCCCTCTTTCCTTCATTCAGCGGTACTATAATCCTAAAAACATCTCGCCTTTCCTCCTTCTCTACCCTTTCAATCCCCTTGCCTGTCTCTCCATATCTTCCACGACAATATCATAAATCTCTCCCAAAGACGCACAGTATTCCAGCACCTTCCACGGCTCATTCGTGTGGAAGTGAATCTTTATCAGCTCTTCATCCCCAACCGCCAACAGACAGTCTCCTTTAAAATGCTCCATAAAATATTCACTTATCACGTCCTCGTCAAGGTCCTCACCCTCAATCAATAGTTGCGTATCATATCGAAATTCCAGCATATTTTCCTCCCATTCCATCGCCGTCAGGCGATCCATTTTCTTCCCTTTAATTTTTATTCTTTGCAAATATTATTTCATACGGTTCACTGCCTAGCCTGAAACCGCCTATCGCTTCATATCCAATCTTGAAATAAAAATGTTGTGCAGACTCATCTGCCTGGGTTGAGGTCATAAATATTTTATAACCATGACGGCTCATTTCGTTTTCCCAAAACGCGACGATCCGCCTTCCAATGCCCATATCCCTGTATTCTTCTAAAATATACAGCATATTCATAAACGGAATACTGTCCCAAAATAGATTGTATCGTAACCATCCCAGGAACCAACCGTTATCTTCGGCAATATAAACATATTTTCTCAGTATACTATTTTCTATTTCCTCTTTAGAAATATGCCTGTCATACCGGGCGAGTATTTCCACGTCTTTGCTCTCTGCAAACCTGATATTCATATTCCGCCTCCCTCCCCGGCATTACAGTCAAAGTAGTTCTATAACCTTAACCACGTCACTATAACCTGACTTTTGCATAAGATCGTTTAGCCCATCGAGGATTTCTTCTTTTGAATAGTTATTGTTTTGCAGGAAATCTTCTTCCTTTTCAGACAGATATTGATAAAAAAGAGCCGCGGCGGCGATTTCATTTTTATCGCCATAATCTATGTCTTCCAGCATCAAATTTTCCGCCTCATTTATGTCCCCGTTATCTATCATTTTCAATAATTCATCCAGACTCTTCCCGGAAACTTCATACGCATTTTTTGCCTCTTCTTCGGCGGAAGTATATTGTTTCCCCAGCATGAGTGAAAATAATACCCGGACCATTTCTTTTATAATTCTCATAATATAATCTTTTTCGTCTTCAAAATTCATAAATTTCCGAATTCACCCTTCCCCTTCTGATCAGACTCTCGGCATATGGTATTTACCGGCTTGCAAGCAAGGTATACGTCGCGCCCCAATTCTTCTTGATCTCGACATTGGAAAATCCGGCGGTCAATAAGACGTCTATTTCCTTACCTTTTCAACAAATTATTCAATTTGTTCTTTCCAAATATTACGAAAAATCATCCTTGTTTTTTCTGGCTCTATACCAAACGCCGAAAAAACACCCTAAAGTTATTACATAACTTCCAATAAGTACAACAAGTGTCGCACCAACAGGATTTATCAATTTATATACCGGATAAAATGAAATGACAAAAAATATTGGTATTACAATTCCCAGTATCGCTTTTTTTCTCGTGGATAAATAAACGTGAGAAACAAGCAGCACCGCCATAATCAAATACGATATTAGCTCCGTAATGTCAAACCCGCTAATAAGCAGTTTCACAATATATAGAATTACCATAGCAATTATAAAATATATAAATGTTGTCATAAGTAAACCCTTTCTATTTCATAAATATTTTCAATTCATTTTCTGTACACATTACTTTTTCCTTCTCTATGATAATCCTTAATCTTCAATACAATTATATCCACAATCCCCTCCGGACACAATCCCGATTTTATATGAGTAAATCTTTTTTACAACACTTTTTGCAATGTCCATTTAAAAAGACAGTGCAAAATGCATTCCTGCCTTTCACACTGTCTTGTACTTTCACTATTTTCTTACTTTTCTGCCTTACAAGCCCTGATCTGTTTTGTCAGCTCCGGCACGATCTTATTTAAGTCGCCCACCACGCCGTAATCTGCGATATCAAAGATCGGCGCCGTCTCATCCTTATTGATAGCGATGATAAGGTCGGACTCTTCCATACCGGCCGCATGCTGAATGGCCCCGGAAATTCCGATCGCAAAATATACCTGCGGACGGACAGTCTTTCCTGTCTGGCCCACCTGGAGATCTTTCGGTTTCCATCCGCTGTCCACAACCGCACGTGAGCAGCTTACTTCGCCGCCAAGCTCTTTTGCAAGTTCCTCAAGAATTGCAAAATTCTCAGGAGAACCTACTCCACGTCCGCCGGACACCAGGATTTTAGCGTCCATGATGTCAACCGTTTCAGAAACCGCTTTCACAACGTCCAGGATTTCTACGTATTTATGATCCGGGGTAAAGCCAGGATTAAATTCTTCTACAACGGCTTTTGCTCCCTCAATCTTATCAATCTTCTGCATAACGCCCGGGCGGACAGTCGCCATCTGCGGACGATTATCCGGGCACGCGATCGTAGCGATCGTATTTCCGCCGAATGCAGGACGGGTCATGAGAAGCTGATTATGTTTCTGTTCTTTTCCCTCTACCGGTGTCAGCGGGAAATCGCCGATCTCAAGCTGTGTACAGTCCGCGGTAAGTCCGGTCGCCACCCTTGCGGATACTCTCGGTCCAAGGTCACGGCCGATAGCGGTTGCGCCTACCAGCATGATTTCCGGTTTATATTTATTGATGGCGGATGCAAGTGCATGTGCATATGGCTCTGTCCGGTAGTTTTTCAGCTCCGGATCGTCGATCACGATGACTTTATCCGCACCGTATGCCGCCAGATCGTCTGCAAGTCCTTTTACATCGGATCCGATCAGGACCGCCGCCACCTCTGCCTTCAAATCTGCCGCCAAGTCTTTTGCTTTTCCGAGCAGTTCAAACGCTATTCCGCTTAATTTGTTATCTACCTGCTCTGCAAAGACATATACGCCTTTATATTCTTCTAAATTCATCTCATTCACCACTTTTCTTTCCTCTTTAAATGATATGTTTTTCCTTCAATTTGCCCATGAGGTAAGCAACCGACTCATCCGGATCCAGAGTAACTTTCTCTCCGGCGCCTTTTCTTACCTTATCAGATGCTTTCGCGATCTTGGTAGGAGAGCCTGCAAGACCGATGTTCGCGTCGTCGAGATCCTTTAAGTCTGCTCTTCCCCATGTCGTAATCTCTGCTTCACATGCATCAAAGATTCCGCCCGGCGTCATGTATCGTGGTTCATTCAGTTCAGAAAGAGCAGTGATCAGGCACGGCATTTTCGCCTTAAGCACGTGATACCTGTCTTCAAACTGACGCTGTACGATCACGCTGTCCCCGTCGATCTTGATATCCTGTGCATAAGAAATGACAGGGATATTCAGATGTTCGGAAATCTGCGGCCCTACCTGAGCAGTATCGCCGTCGATTGCCTGGCGTCCTGTGATGATCAGATCATATTCCAGGTTGCGGATCGCCGCAGCGATGGTGCTGGATGTCGCCCATGTGTCTGCTCCTCCCAGTACCCGGTCTGTGATAAGGATCGCCTTATCCGCTCCCATGGCAAGCGCTTCCCTAAGAACGTCTGACGCTTTGGGAAGTCCCATGGTGACCACCGTTACCTCTGCACCGTATTCATCTTTTAAGCGGAGCGCTGCCTCCAGCCCTGCCTTGTCGTCCGGATTCATGATTGCAAGCATTGCCGCTCTGTTAAGCGTGCCGTCCGGATTAAACTGAACCCCTCCGTTCGTGTCCGGCACTTGTTTTATACAAACAAC
>CAMNWW010000241.1 GCA_946566415.1 uncultured Lachnospiraceae bacterium
CTTCCTGTAAATTTATTAAATGCAAGCCCCTTCGCAAGATAGGCCGCGCTGCGCTTTTCAAATACTTCTTCAAATTGCGGATCATACGCCGCGCTTACATCGGAAGAAAGCATTTTAGAATTTGCAAGCGCTCTTCTTACCTTAATGTCCGACTCTCCTTCTGTCAAAGCGATCAGCTCAGCTACCATATTTTCAAAAAACCGAGAATGCATTCCTGTCGCGCCGACGCTTCCGATTTCCTCTTTGTCCACTAACAGACAGCACGCCGTACGACTGCTGTCTTCTACACTCAACATAGCCATGATAGAAGTAAATGCACAGATGCGGTCGTCCTGCCCATATGCCAGTATCATACTGCGGTCAAATCCTATATCTCTCGCCTTTCCTGACGGTACAATTTCCAGTTCTGCAGAAGCAAAATCTTCTTCGCTAATCCCATAAGCTTCCTCCAGGATTTTCAGGACATTAGCTTTCACCGTTTCTTTTTCTTCTTTCAAGTTTTCATCCCGTTCAATCGGACAATTTCCAACCAGGATATCCAGTTTTTCTCCTTCGATGACTTCTCCCGCTTTCTTTTCCAGTTGCTTTGAAGCCAGATGGACCAGCAGATCCGTAATGACAAATACTGGCTCATCTTCTCTTTCGCCGATACTGATATTCACACAGCTTCCGTCTTTCTTGACAACCACTCCATGAAGCGCTAACGGTTGCGTCACCCACTGGTATTTTTTTATGCCTCCGTAATAGTGTGTGTCCAGATATGTAAAATCATCTTTTTCATAAAGCGGATTCTGTTTTATATCAATTCTCGGAGAGTCGATGTGAGCGCCAAGAATATTCATGCCTGCCGAGATCGGATCCGCCCCCATTCTAAAGAGCACAATACATTTTTTCATGCAGACAGCATAAATTTTTTCCCCTTTCCGGATTTGTCTCTCTTCTGACAGATATTCCTCAAGATTATGATATCCCGCCTTTTCTGCCAGTTCTACCGCCAGTTCCACACATTCTCTTTCCGTTTTCCCTCTATCCAGCCAGGATTTATATAATTCACAGATTTTATGAAGTTCTTCTTTCTCCTTTTCACTGTACGTCAGCCAGATATTCTTATTCTCCTTCTCCATCTTTATCGTTTCTCCTTATATTTACTCCATCAGTACCGTTACATTGTCAAATTGGCCGGCCGCCTCTTCGATCCTCGCTCTGTTTCCAAGAACGCAGACGGTTCCCTCTCCTACAAAGCGCTCCATCGCCTGACGCCTGTTTTTCAAGTCTTCTTCCGACGCCTTTAACAACCCTTCCCTGACCTTTGCCCTGACCTGCGGCTCTTCCTGCCGCAGATACCAGGAATCCATTCGTTTTGCCTGTACATATGTTTTGGGAGTCCGGTCATATCCGGCAACTGCGCCAATCTTATAATTCAGAAGCTCCTGCTCTCTTAATTCAAGCTCTTTCAGCCACCTTGAAGCACTGCGGAAGGCTTCTATTGTCCTTTTTACGTTCGGATCTCGATAGGAACTCATGGTCCAGCTTTGATTGGGGAATACAGACATCTGGCAGCCGTAAGCCCCTCCTTCAGCGCGGATCTTTGCCCACAGATAATCGAAGCTCACCATTCTGCCAAGAAGATAATCCTCACCGGTATATTCTCCGATTCCTCCAAGCGCAACATAGGATACCTCTGACGGAATGATAAATGCCTCTGATTTCCCTGGAAGCAAATTGTCCTGATACCATCCGGGCTCCCTTTCCCTTGCACTGCCGCAGAACCTGGAAGCTGCGGTCAACTGGCGGAAATCGCCGTAAGCTTTCTCTGTGCCTGTAAAACTCATCACCAGATCAGACTTACGGCAAAGCTTCTCCTGAATCTCCTTAAGTTCCCGGATAATCTGCCCCTGATCCGCGTCAAAGTTCTTCAGAAGCTTTCCTAAGAACTGATAATAGAGAATTCCGTTACAGCGTTCCCTTGCCGCTCCTTCCGGCATATAGTGCGCGGCCCCGCGGCCGGCGGCAAAACTGTTTCCGCAGGTAACAAAACCCCTCACCCGTTCCATACGCCACTGCCTGATCCTTTTCATAATGATCTACCGTTGCTCCAAAATGGTATCATACAGCAGCTCTTCCCCCAGTTTTACCGCTCTTGGAAGATTCTGTTCCAGACAGCTGATATCCATCACAAATTTAAGCCTGACATGCCGAATATCATCTGCATTGGTGTACGCTTCCAGATAAGCCCTTGCATTTCCAAGCCACATGTTCTTCTCAATCACTAATTCTTCCAGGCTGTGCGTTCTCGTAGGAAGACTGCCCAGAAGTTCGGAAAACAGCTTCGCATAAGGAACTTTCTCCGGCTTTAGATCACTGATATCAAAATAGCAGCTTTGATATGCCACTCCTTTTGAAGGAATCTCCTGCCTCAGGTATGTAATACCGGATTCTTCCTCTGCCCTTGTAAGCGGCTCATCCTTCTTATGAAGCAGATCATCCGCAGACAGACCCGGCAGGTCTTCTGTCTCTTCTTCCTTCCCCTTCTCTTCGGCCTTTTCAAGAGGTTCCAGGTAAGCCTCTGCCTCATGAGCATTTTCCAAAAGGATTTCCCTCAGAAGTGATTCAAAATATCCTTCCTTTACAAGAGTCCGCATCTTCACATAGGTCTCTTCAAATTCTATCATCTCGCAAGGTCCGGTTCCCTGCGCCCATCCGTCGGCAATATCCAGCACATATTCGATTCCCTCCGGCCGGCTCCCGCCCTTTTCCCTCATCCAGAATTCCAGACGGTTGATCGCAGAAACCAATACCTCTTCTCCGATTCCTTCTCTGCAAAGTCTGTCCGCCTGTTCTGTGATAACCGTTTTCAACCGGCCGGCAGTTTCTTTGTCTGTATTCTTTATTTTAACGGCAAGATAGGGCTGTCTGATACCATCCATGATAAAATACTGAATCTCCGGGATTCCCAGGCTCTGAATAAGCCCTTTCTTCATCGGCGCCTCGTCCTCCCCCATAATCGCCTGCATAAGGATATAGACTGCATTCATACGTTCCCGGTTGTCAAAATCGCCCAGACTATAGGTGCATGACGCAAACACACCCTGATCGCCGAACTTCTCCTTATCATATAGCTTATTTCGGATTCCCTTTACGGGTTTCTGCAGCATAACCGGCTTCGCAGGTTTTGATCGTTTCATTTTTCCCAGATAAACTTTGTCAATATACTCAAACAATTGTTCCGTATTCATTCTCCCATATAGGACAATACAGCAGTTGGAAGCATTATAAAATGTCCTGTAATATTCCAGAAATTCCTCATAAGACAGCGCGGGAATCGTATCCGGGAATCCTCCTGCTACAAAACGATAAGCCGTTTCCGGAAACATTGCCTTAGACATTTCATCCTCTAATATGCTGTCCAGGGATGAGAAAACACCCTTCATCTCATTATAGACAACGCCGTTAATCTCCGGAGCTTTTCCGTCTTCGCACTGAAAATGCCAGCCCTCCTGTTCAAAGATCTCTTTATCCGTAAGAACATTCGGACAAAATACCGCGTTTAGATAGACGTCCATCAGATTCATAAAATCCTTCTCATTCTCTGTGCAAAAGGGATATACCGTATGATCCGGATATGTAATTGCATTGACGAATTCTGCCATGGAATGTTTCATCAGATTGACGAACATAGTTTTATCCGGATATCTGCGGGAACCGTTCAGCACAGAATGCTCCAGAATATGGAAAACTCCCGTGCTGTCCTTTGGTATGGTCCGAAATCCAACCAGAAAGCTCTTTTTAACGTCCTGATTGTCTATGACGACGACCTGCGCTCCGGTTGACAGGTGCTCCATCTGAATAATATCTCCTTCGACCTCCCGCACATACTTCTTTTCTTTAACTTCAAAT
>CAMNWW010000242.1 GCA_946566415.1 uncultured Lachnospiraceae bacterium
ATGGTGACCCGGATTGTTCCGCCCAGGACAGAAGAGAAGGAAAACAAAATTTATTATGAGTTCCTGGATTTTTATGAGTTGTCAAAGGTGAATTATATCTGGTTCACGAAAGAAGGCAGTTTTGCAAAGCTTCAGAAAGCAGTTGGAAAAGGGGAAAAAGAGGAGTGGACCAAGGATGAGCAGTTGGAATTCAGCTCTATCTACACGCGCTTTTCCACAGAGTACTATGCAAAAGGCGGCAAAAAGATGTCGATCACGGCAGGGGATGCTTTTCTTTCTTTTATCACTTTATACGATTATAAAGAAGTAACGGAAAAGACGACGAGCGAGCTTTCTGCCTTGATCCAGGCGAGCTGGGAAGAGTTCAGGCTTCTAGAGCATATAGACGACAGTGAGATTGAGCTGAAAATGGATCCAAGTACAGAGAAAAAGCCGCTTCTCAGCATGCTTTTGCCGTTAAGCGCCCCGAAACAGAAGATTGCTTTTATCTATGAAAAGACTCCGACCTCTTCTGCTTGGACTTATGCCCATGAGCTTGGAAGGCTCCATCTGGAGCAGGCGTTCCCGGACGAAGTCAGCACCGTATGCTTTGAGAATGTGACGAAAGATACGATTGGAAGTGTGCTGGAGACAGCGATTTCGGAGGGCTGCAACTTGATTTTTACAACTAGTCCGGCCTTTGCGCAGGAAAGTGTAAAAGCAGCGATCGCAAACCAATCCGTCCGTATCCTGAACTGTTCTTTGAATACCTCGCACCGCTACATTCGGACCTATTATGCCCGGATGCATGAGGCGAAGTTTCTTATGGGCGCGATCGCAGGGGCTATGGCGGAAAATGGAAGGATCGCCTACGTCGCGGACTATCCGATCTACGGATGCATTGCAAATATCAATGCATTTGCCTTAGGAGCAAAGATGATAAATCCCAGGGCGGAGGTATACCTGGAGTGGTCTACCATGAAAGAAGGTCATATTGCGGAGAAAATCAGCCAAAGCAAAGCGGACGTGATCTCCGGGAAGGATATGGTGACCCCGGAAGAAGGCTCCCGCGATTTCGGCGTTTACCGTTTAAATGGAGAGTATATCCAAAGCCTTGCCATGCCGCTATATAATTGGGGAAAATTCTATGAACGTATGATCCGCACGATTATGGACGGAACATGGAAGTACGACGACGATCCGTCCGCGAAAAAAGCGATCAACTATTGGTGGGGCATGTCCTCAGACGTGGTGGATGTAGTTTGTTCCAAGAATCTTCCGATCGGGACAAAACGGCTCGTAGAGCTTCTGAAGGATACGATCAGCAGGGACGAATTTAATCCGTTTTCGGGAATTCTTTATTCCCAGACCGGAATGATCCAGGGCGACCCGGGACGACGCCTGTCCCCGGAAGAGGTCATGACGATGGATTGGCTGGCGGAGAATGTGATTGGTTCAATTCCAAAGGAAAAGGAACTGCGCGATCAGGCAAAGCCTGTTATTCTACAACAGGGAATTGAGAAAACGAAAGGTTAGATATGACGGATGAAGATACTGGCAATCGCAGACGAGGAATCTCCCTACCTGTGGGACTATTTTGAAAAAAGCAAATTGGAAGGTGTGGATCTTATTATCTCCTGCGGGGATCTGGATCCACGCTATCTGTCCTTTCTGACTACGTTCACTTCTGCCCCGGTACTTTATGTCCATGGAAACCATGACGGAAAATACGAAGAGGTCCCGCCGGAAGGCTGTATTTGTATTGAGGATAAGATTTATGTGTATAAGGGAATACGGATACTGGGACTGGGCGGTTCTATGCGTTATACCGGCGGGAGCCATCAGTACACGGAGCGGCAGATGAAACAGAGGGTACTGCGCCTTGGGTTCCAGCTCTTTCGGAGGCGCGGGTTCGATATCCTTGTCACTCATGCGCCGGCGTATAACCTGAATGACGGGAGGGATCTCCCGCATCAGGGCTTCCGGGTGTTCCTCACCCTTCTGGAAAAGTACCGTCCGAAATTTTTCCTGCACGGGCACGTGCATATGTCCTACGGCCGCAGACATAAACGTTACGACAAATACCAGGATACGCACGTGATTAACGCGTATGAAAGGTGTATGTTTGAGTTTGAGGATGAGAATGTCCAAGAACATGTATATTAAAGTTTTGATCGGCTGACATGTAAAAATCGATAGTGTACGAAAATAAAAGCAATCTTATCTATTTCCAAAACAGAAAAAATGTTTTATAATAAGCCGAGATAAACAAAAATTTAACAATCTGGGACAGGAGAGGATAAGACGATGTATGCTGATGAAAATGTGATCAAAATCAAACATGAGGTTCTGTATGAGGTTGCGAAGCTGGCGTTTGCCGGAGAGTTGGAGGAGAAACGGGATCATATTGCAATGAAGCTGATTCCGGGGCCTACTCCGCAGTTTAGGTGTTGTATCTATAAAGAAAGAGAGATCATCCGACAAAGAGTAAGGCTTGCCGAAGGGAAGGCGCCGGGGACAAAAGATGACGGGAACGTGCTTCAGGTCATTAGCTCAGCATGCGAGGACTGTCCGATTTCCAGCTACACAGTGACGGAAAACTGCCAGAATTGTATCGGGAAAGCCTGTATCAATGCCTGTAAGTTCGGCGCCATCGCACCCGGACATTACCGCTCCCATATTGACGCGTCCAAGTGTAAAGAGTGCGGTAAATGTGCACAGGCTTGTCCATATAATGCGATTGCACATTTAAAGCGTCCCTGTAAATTCAGCTGTCCGGTCGATGCGATTACATATAATGAATACGGAATCTCTGTAATTGATAAAGAAAAATGTATCCGCTGCGGGAAATGTATTCATAGCTGTCCGTTTGGAGCGATCGGTTCCAAAACTTTTATCGTAGATGTGATCAATGCGCTGAAGTCAGGAAAGCGGGTCTACGCTATGGCGGCTCCGGCTACAGAGGGTCAATTCGGAGAGGATATCACAATGGCGAGCTGGAAAGACGCCATGTTGAAACTGGGATTCGTTGATTTCTACGATGTTGGGCTTGGCGGAGATATGACGGCGGCGTATGAGGCCAAGGAATGGACGGAGGCATATGCACAGGGGAAGAAAAAAGTTACTTCCTGCTGTCCTGCTTTTGTAAATATGGTACGCCTGCATTACCCGCAGCTTGCGGACTGCGTTTCTACGACAGTATCGCCCATGTGCGCGGTATCCCGTCTGATCAAGGCGAGGGATCCGGAAGCGGTGACCGTATTTATCGGACCTTGCATTGCGAAAAAATCCGAAATAGTCGATCAGAAAATTCCGGGAAACGCGGATTATGTCCTGACCTACAGCGAGATCCGGGCGATCATGCGTGCGAAAGATATCCAGCTCGAACCAAGCCCGAACGAGGGACAGATCGCGTCGACCTATGGCAAACGGTTTGCCAATGCCGGAGGGGTGACGGCGGCTGTCCTTAAGAGCATGAAAGAGGCGGACGCGGGTATCGAACCGAAGGTGTGCAGGGCGAACGGCGCGGCAGAGTGCAAGAAGGCGCTGCTCCTTCTGCGGGCGGCAAGGCTGCCGGAGGACTTTGTGGAAGGTATGGCTTGCGAAGGAGGCTGCGTGGGCGGACCAAGCGCGTTCCGGGACGCGGTATCTTCTAAGAAGAATAGAGACGCCCTGATTGCACAGGCGGACGGTCGGGGAATCCACGAGAACCTTGACCGCTACGAGATGGATCGTTTTTCAATGCATAG
This sequence comes from uncultured Lachnospiraceae bacterium, assembly GCA_946566415.1. GTDB lineage: Bacteria > Bacillota > Clostridia > Lachnospirales > Lachnospiraceae > Allocoprococcus. Next base: position 3,729 of record CAMNWW010000242.1, read on the forward strand.
GGAATAGATAGGAAAGATAAGATTTGTATTTTACTGCTCTATTATATATAATGATGTTGGGATTAAAAGATGCCTTACGTCCTCATATCGGGGCGGCTCCCAAGGTCATTCATCTACCCTCGTGCAAGCACGATGTAGATTCAGACCTTTTG
>CAMNWW010000243.1 GCA_946566415.1 uncultured Lachnospiraceae bacterium
ACCGGACATCCAGCTCCCGTACGATATGGGCTATGCCGTCCAGGCCACGGCGATCGCGGTGCTCTGTACCCTGACAGCGACGATCGCCTCCTGCTACAAGGAGTTGGCGGCCCAGCCGGCTAATCTGATGCGTCCTCCCGCACCGAAACAGGGAAAACGGATTTTCATGGAAAGGATCGGGTTCATCTGGAGAAGGCTGAATTTCAGTTGGAAATCCTCAGTACGGAATCTCGTGCGTTATAAAAAGAGGTTCTTCATGACGGTTTTCGGAATCGGAGGCTGTATGGCGCTCATGGTGGTAGGGTTCGGTCTGAAAGACTGTATTTATGAAATCGTTTCTTTACAGTATGAGAAAGTCCAGTTCTACGATGCGGCGGCGTATATGAACGACGATATTTCCGGAAAGGAACGGGAAAATATCCTGGAATATCTAAAGCACACCGACGCAGTGGATGATTTTATTCAGACAAGGATGCAGAAAGTAAAAGTAAAGTCAGAGGCGTCGGAGGAGAGCCTTTATCTTCAGGCGCCGGAAGACGAAACTCATATAGAAGAATTCTTAAGTTTCCACAGCAGGACAAAAGACGAGACATATTCCCTGGAAGAGGACCAGGTCATACTGACCGAAAAAATGTCCCAGCTCCTGGATGTAGGCGTGGGAGATACCATCACGGTTATAGATGAGGACAGAGGAAACAAGGATGTAAAGATCGGCGCGGTCTGTGAGAATTATATGGGGCATTACCTCTATATGGGAAACGAGACTTATGAGGAACTATACGGCGCGCGCCCTGTCTACAATGGCATCATTTATCAGGTAAAAGAGGGGCAGGAAAGTGAGATTGAAAAAATCGGCACGGATCTTCTGGAATTTGACGACGTTCTGAACGTGAGTTATACAAGCAGCATTGAAGGGCGTCTGGACGATATGCTGAAAAGTTTGAATCTGGTAATTGTGGTGCTGATTGTGTCCGCAGGCATGCTTGCGTTCGTGGTATTATATAACTTAAATAATATCAACATTACAGAGCGTAAACGAGAATTGGCGACCTTAAAGGTACTGGGATTTTACGATATGGAGGTAGCGGCCTATGTTTACCGGGAAAATGTCATGCTGACCTTTATCGGGGCGCTGGCAGGGATCGTCCTGGGGAATATCCTCCACCGTTTTACTATTGTCACTGTGGAAGTGAACGAGGCTATGTTTGGGAGACAGATCCATTGGCAGAGTTATGTGTATAGTTTTTTGTTTACGGTAGGATTCTCCATATTCGTCAACATGGTCATGTATTTTAAACTGAAGGTAATCGATATGATTGAGTCGCTGAAAAGTGTGGAATAGCTGGATAAAATGAAATCCGATTGACATAGAAAATGATTCTGTGGATAATATGATGGCACGGATACTTGCAAAAACCGATCCAATATTGTTTTTTCAAACCTATAAACCGCCGATCATCATTGATGAAATACAGAAAGCGCCGGAACTCTTTGAACAGATTAAGAGTATGTGTGAGGAAGTTGTTCCGATCGACGCTAAAAATTGTTTCATCCCCTGTAACTTAATCAGATTTTATTTCGGGTATAAATCCGTGTATAAAGCTGCCGGGCATTTGTTTGGCAAAATGCCCGGCAGCGCCCTGTAATTATCTCAGCTTAATTTTCCCTTCCAGGTTCTCGATTGAGAGCCTTTTTGCTTCCTGCGTTGCTTCCGCGTACACATTCATTGTCGTCTGTATGTCCCTGTGACCCATAAGCTCCTGTATTACCTTCAAATTAGATTCATTTTCACAAAGACGGCTTGCAAAGGTGTGACGGATACTGTGTACCGAAAACCGCCGGATCAAGATGGGTTCTCTGCGTTCGTCAGCCGCCCTTGCTTCTTCCTCCATGTTATATTTTTCAACCATGCTGTATATCGCGTGGTTGATATCGGATGAAGTGTACGGATTTCCGGCCTTAGTGACAAAACAAAAATCAGTATATCCGTCTATGACAGCCTGTTTAACATTGGCTTTCTTCTGCGCGGCTTTCGCCTGCAGGAACGCTTCCCGAACTTCCGATAACATGGGAATTGTCCGTTCCCCGTTCTTCGTTTTGGGCTTATGTATGCCGGCCTTCATTTTCTGCCCCTTATTTCCTCCGATATTGTAATAGACATAAGAGTGATTCACCGAAATCATATTATTTTCAAAATCGCAGTCCTGCCACCGCAGTCCGGCAAATTCACCGATTCTCATACCGGTGCCGAAAAGTACCGTAAATATGGGCAGCCATCTTTTATATACAGGATGTCCTGCTAAATAGTCTATAAATGCCGCTTGTTCTTGAATTGTCAATGAATGCCGTTTTCCTTTTTCTCTAAAATATTTTTTGGATATATCGGACATCACCCCTTTGCATGGGTTTCTTCTTATTATATCGTCTTTTACTGCAATCTCGAGAACCGCTTGTAAGATAGTGTTAATCTGCCGTAAATAATTTTCTGAATACTTCTTGTCATTTACCAGATAGGAAAAGAGATCATATATATCGGAATATCGAATCTTCGCAATTTTTTTATTACCCAGCCGTTCCTTTATACATCCCTCGTAGCCTTGTTTGTTTCTTATTAATGTAGTTTCCCTCAAGCTTTCCCTTGATTTCATACATTTATGAAACATGTCGTCCAGCGTAAGGGTATCGGCCGCCCGGCTGTCCATTCCGTCCTCAATATCCCGCCTTATCTGGATTTCTTTCTTTCGCAGATCACTTAGAGAAGTGGCATAAACGGTTTTTTCTTTTCCGTTTACCGTCCATCTGTACTGATAGTAGCCGTCCTTACGCTCGCTTTCTCCGGTCCTTAAGTTTCTGCCCTTGCTGTCCTTCCTATTTCCTGCCATATAAGCACCTCCCATTCCTTTCATGATGGTATCTGTCCTGGAAAGATTGAGTCCACGAACAATATTCAATGTCTTTTTTTTTCACTTTTTGTAAGCCGGATATTTAGTCTTTTTCTCGCCCCCTTGAAGCGGGGATTCTCTGCCCGTGGCAGCATTTTAACCTTCGTTCTCCTCTCATTTCCGCCACCGAATAGGCGGTTTTTATTCAAGTATCCCGAACTCTGTTGCGTGAGGGGGTCTTTGCCCTTGCATAATTATTCTGAATTATGAAACGACAAAAGTCAACTAATTAAAATGATTTTAATTCGTGTATTTTTCGTGTATTATACTCCATTTTTCTAATTATTATCTTGATAAAATTGATATTTAGACTATATTTCCCATTCAATATATAGTACCACATGGAATATGGAAGAAAGGAGGAATGTGGACATGAAAAAGAAACTTGCGGCTCTGCTTGCAGTAGTTATGGTGCTTTCTATGGGCCTTACGGCATTTGCGGCAGATTCTCCGTCAGCTGAGGCTCCGGAAGGAGTGTCAACGGATACGAAGGACGTAACTGTAACAAAGGTAACAGACGAAAAAGCAGTGAAAGAAGCAGAGACCAGAGCGGCAGCTATCAACAAGAACGCAAAGATCCTTGCATCTTTTGACGTAACAGGCCCGGTTGGGACTCCGATCACGTTTAAGATCCCTGCTGTAAAGAAAGGCGCTAATATCGTCCTTCTTCATCAGAAGAATGATGGAACCTGGGAGAGAATCAAACCGGATGTAGTTGGAGACGGCTATATCGTTGCGACATTCTCAAGCTATTCCAATGTATTTGTTCTGGAGCTTCCGGCTGTGACTAATGATGGAAAGGCAACTGGTACTTCACCGAAGACCGGATACCTGTTCTAATGCCATCTGCGCCAGTGTTTGTAAAAAAAGTTAAATTTAACACAGAAGAATATATTGCTTAAGCGCTATATTCCAATGATGGAAACAATATTCTCAA
>CAMNWW010000244.1 GCA_946566415.1 uncultured Lachnospiraceae bacterium
GGGAAGTTTCAATACGATCCGCATCACGCTTAAGTATGGCGTAGACAAGAATGAGAAAGTAATTTCCGGACTGAAGAAGATTTCAAAACCAGGTCTTCGCGTTTATGCAGGCAGAGATGAGCTTCCGAGAGTTTTCGGGGGACTGGGAACAGCGATCATTTCCACGAATCATGGTGTCATTACTGACAAAGAAGCAAGAAAGCTCGGCGTAGGCGGAGAGGTTCTTTGCTTTATTTGGTAGAAACTGAAAACAGAGTGGGGCAAAACCCATTCCGAAAATGTAAGTGTAGGAGGTAAGAGAATGTCACGTATAGGGAAACATCCAGTTGCGATTCCGGCTGGAGTTACGGTCGAGATCGCAGAGAAAAATGTTGTGACTGTAAAGGGTCCGAAGGGAACGCTTACAAGAGAGCTCCCGGCGGAAATGGAAATCAAAAAAGAGGGCGAAGAAATTATTGTCAGCAGACCGAACGATCTGAAGAAGATGAAATCCCTTCATGGACTTACCAGAACACTGATCAACAATATGGTGATCGGTGTAACAGAAGGATATCAGAAAGTTCTTGAGATTAATGGTGTAGGATACAGGGCTGCAAAGTCAGGAAATAAACTGACATTGAGCCTGGGATACTCTCATCCGGTCGAGATGGTGGACCCGGAAGGAATCGAGACTGTTCTTGAAGGACAGAATAAGATTATCGTTAAGGGTATCAACAAAGAAAAAGTAGGCCAGTATGCAGCGGAAATCAGGGATAAGAGACGTCCGGAGCCATATAAGGGCAAGGGCATTAAGTATGCTGATGAAGTGATCCGCCGCAAAGTTGGCAAGACCGGTAAAAAATAAGTAAGGAGAGTGTGAACAATGGTTAGTAAAAAATCAAGAAACGAAGTTCGTGTAAAGAAGCATAAAAGATTGCGCAACCGTTTCAGCGGCACCGCTGAGAGACCACGTCTGGCTGTGTTCAGAAGCAATAACCATATGTATGCTCAGATCATCGACGATACAGCTCATCACACCCTAGTTTCTGCAAGCACTCTTCAGAAGGACGTGAAGGCAGAACTGGAGAAGACGAATAACGTTGAGGCAGCGGCATATTTAGGGACAGTGATTGCGAAGAGAGCAATCGAGAAAGGCATTACCACTGTTGTATTTGACAGAGGAGGATATGTCTACCATGGAAAAGTGAAAGCATTAGCAGACGCAGCAAGAGAAGCTGGTTTGAATTTCTAGAAGGAGGCGCACACATGAGACAGGAACGTATTGATGCTAGTCAATTTGAACTTACAGAAAAAGTAGTGTCAATCAAACGTGTTACCAAGGTTGTAAAGGGTGGCCGCAACATGAGATTCACAGCGTTAGTTGTTGTCGGCGATGAAAACGGCCATGTTGGTGCAGGTTTAGGAAAGGCAACCGAAATTCCGGAAGCAATACGCAAAGGAAAAGAGGATGCTATGAAGAAACTGATTTCAGTTTCATTAGATGAAAATGGAAGTATTATGCATGATTTTGTAGGGGAGTTTGGAAGTGCTTCCGTTCTCCTTAAGAAGGCCCCGGATGGTACCGGCGTTATCGCAGGCGGTCCGGCACGTGCCGTGATCGAGCTGGCGGGAATTAAGAATATTCGTACAAAATCATTAGGCTCTAACAATAAGCAGAATGTAGTGCTCGCTACGATCAACGGACTCAGCCAGGTAAAGGCTCCGGAAGATGTGGCAAGACTTCGTGGAAAATCTATGGAAGAGATTTTAGGCTAAGGAGGGAATAGCAATGGCAAATTTGAAGATTACATTAGTGAAATCGACAATCGGCGCTGTTCCGAAGCATAAAAAAACAGTAGAAGCATTAGGCCTTAAAAAGCTTAATAAAACAGTTGTCCTGCCGGATAATGGAGCGGTAAGAGGGATGGTGCGGCAGGTAAGCCATCTGGTTAAAGTGGAAGAAGAAGCATAAATTATATGGATAAGGAGGTGTCGTTATGGACTTATCAAATTTAAGGCCTGCTGACGGATCAAAGCATAGCAATAATTTCAGAAGAGGCCGCGGACATGGTTCAGGAAATGGTAAGACAGCCGGAAAGGGACACAAGGGACAGAAAGCCCGTTCAGGAGCGCCGAGACCTGGATTTGAAGGCGGTCAGATGCCGCTTTACAGACGAATCCCGAAAAAAGGATTCACTAACAGGAACTCGAAAGAAATCGTTGGAATCAATGTCAGTGCTTTGGAAGTGTTTGAGAACGACGCGGTAGTTTCTGTAGAAACATTGATTGAGCAGGGCATTGTCAAGAACCCGCGTGACGGTGTTAAAATTCTTGGAAACGGAGAATTAACCAAGAAGCTCACAGTTCAGGCAAATGCGTTCAGTGCAGGCGCAGTAGCGAAGATTGAGGCACTTGGTGGAAAAGCAGAGGTGATCTAATGCTACAGACATTCCGCAAGGCATTTCAAATTGATGATATACGGAGAAAGATTTTATACACTCTCGCAATGCTGTTCGTAATCAGGCTTGGATCACAGCTTCCGACTCCGGGGGTCAATCCAAACTATATCAGGAATTTTTTCGCGAGCCAGTCTGGGGATATGTTTAATTTTTTTAATGCATTTACCGGAGGCTCTTTTGAACAGATGTCAGTATTTGCATTGAGCATCACTCCTTATATCACATCTTCCATCATCATGCAGCTCCTTACGATTGCGATTCCCAAGCTGGAAGAGATGCAAAAAGAAGGGGAAGACGGAAGAAAAAAGATCGCTACGATCACACGTTATGTGACGGTAGGGCTGGCTTTGATCGAATCGACAGCTATGGCGGTCAGCTTTGGACGCCAAGGACTTTTGGTAGAATACAATTTTGTAAATGCGGCAGTTGTAGTTTTAACGTTAACGGCAGGTTCAGCATTTTTGATGTGGATCGGTGAGAGGATTACGGAGAAGGGAGTAGGAAACGGAATTTCTATTGTCCTTCTTATCAATATCCTGTCCCGTATCCCTAGTGACCTTACAGCTCTGTATGAACAGTTTGTAAAAGGAAAGGGGCTTGCCCGCGGAGGGCTTGCGGCAGTCATTATCCTGGCTATCATTCTTGGGTTGGTCATCTTTACGGTCATACTTCAAGACGGCGAGAGAAGGATTCCTGTTCAGTATTCTCAGAAAGTACAGGGGCGGCGGCTGGTTGGCGGACAATCCAGCAATATTCCTTTGAAAGTCAATACGGCGGGAGTAATTCCTGTTATTTTTGCGTCTTCGATTATGCAGTTTCCGATTGTGATCGCAAGCTTTCTGGGGAAAGGGAATGGTACAGGTATCGGAAGTGAGATCCTGAGGGGCCTCAATTCAGGCAACTGGTGTAACCCCTCCCATCTTAAATATTCCTGGGGATTGATTGTATATATCCTGCTTACGGTATTTTTTGCGTATTTTTATACGAATATTACCTTCAACCCTATGGATGTTGCGAACAATATGAAAAAACGGGGTGGCTTTATACCGGGAATCCGTCCGGGCAAACCTACGGTGGATTATTTGAATGAGATACTTCATTATATTATCTTTATAGGAGCCTGCGGTCTTGTAATCGTACAGGTGATTCCGTTTGCATTCAATGGAATTTTCGGCGCCAGGGTGTCGTTCGGAGGAACGTCTTTGATCATTATTATCGGAGTCGTACTGGAGACAATAAAACAAATTGAATCACAAATGCTTGTACGTAATTATACAGGATTTTTAAACAGCAAGGGAAGTACAAATAAGAATAGTTTCCTTGGGTTTTAATTAGGACATTACAGCTCGGTTCCGCCGGATGAGGCGCAACCGGGCTGTTGTGGCAGAAGTGAATCGCCTATTTGGCGATGAATTTCACAATGTAACCCCGTTGTG
>CAMNWW010000245.1 GCA_946566415.1 uncultured Lachnospiraceae bacterium
AGTGGTGGTTTCACGTACTTAGGGCTAGCCGCCGCGCTAGCGGCTTGGTACAATAAAAGCACTTGGCGAGGTGTTATATAAATCTATAGGGTAATTTTCTTATGATCAATATTTTTCGAGCAACTAAACGGTACTCCGGAAATCAATTATGAACAGCAGCCCGACGCTGCATTCAACGAGGAAAATGATTATCGGGGACTTGCCAAATATAAAGATGAATATGAAGACAGAATGGAAAAGCTGAAAGATGCCGATATTTTTTAAGCACTATCGATGAACCACAAAATGATAGATTAACTACAAATAAAAGCTATAGGAGGACAGAAAAATGGGATTAGTTTCATGTAAAGGCCGCCCGGAAAGTGCAGACGGGCGATTGGAAAAAGAGATAAGGCTGTATGATCTGCTGGACAGCCTGAATTTAGAATATGAGCGTGTCGACCATGCCCCGGCTATGACGATGGAGGACTGTCATGAAGTAGATGCGACGCTCGGAATTACAATGTGCAAAAATCTGTTCCTTTGTAATCGGCAGAAGACCCTGTTCTACCTGCTTTTGATGCCGGAAGACAAGACCTTCCTCACAAAAGAGCTGTCCTCACAGATCGGCAGCGCACGCCTTTCTTTTGCAAAAGAAGAGTTCATGGAAGAATTTCTCGATATCACTCCCGGCGCGGTAAGCGTCATGGGACTGATGAACGATAAGGATAATCGGGTGACACTGTTGGTCGATGAAGATCTTCTGAAAGAAGAGTTCCTGGGATGCCATCCCTGCGTCAACACTTCCAGCTTAAAGCTCCGTACAAAAGATGTATTCGGTCCTTTCCTGGAGGCGGTTCACCATGATATGACTACAGTACATCTGGTCGGGGAATAATATGCAGACATTTGAATTTGTATTCTGTTTATTAATGGCTGTCACGACTTATACCATCAGCTATTTTCAGTTCAAAGAAAAGGGACTTCTGCTCAATAACGCCTGGTTTTATGCCTCAAAGGAAGAGCGCTTGAAAATGGACAAAACGCCGCATTACCGTCAATCCGGCGTTGTATTCGCTCTCCTCGGCACTATTTTTCTCCTGCTGGCGCTCCAGACGGCAGTCAAAGCGGCTTGGATGTTCTATGCTTCCATAGCTGTCGGTATTGTCACGGTTGTTTATGCGATCGTATCCTCCATACGCACCGAAAGGAAACGCCCGCATTAGTAAAGGAGTATTTTATGCAGCATGAAATACAGGACGAACGATATTATGTAGCCGATGAAGCGATTTGCGACGCGTTCTTTCTGGTTTTGAATGAAAAGGATTTAGAAAAGATAACCGTGTCTGACGTGGTAAAAAAAGCCGGAATTGTCCGGAGCACCTTTTACAACCACTACGAAAACATTCCGGCCCTTGTGACTGCCATCGAGGATAAGACGATTGAGGATATCTTTTCTCTTATGGAAACCTTTCATCCGAAGAACGATGCCGATATGTGCAAATCGTTCTTTGTGACCATCTGTGACTACACGATGAACAATCCGTTTTTGGCGAATCTGCTTCGGAGTCCCAGAGGAAACGAATTTTTTGAAAAAGCGCTGACGATGTTCCACCGCTATGTAGCACAAGTCACACGGAATGTAGCTCCCTCTCGCCACAGCAAGGAGGAGCTCTCTTATATGGTCGCCTGTACCATCGGCAGCACCCTCGGTGTGCTCCATAAATGGACCAAGGACAATTTTGCAATACCCGCGGATACCGTCGCCGGCATTCTGACCCAGGCCTTTATCACAGGTATGCTTCCTTTTATGTCTTAACGCGCTGTCCTTGACAGCAAAATACAGATAAGGCAGCGCGTTGAAAGCTTACGGCTCGTCAATCAAGGCCTCCTGGCTTTTAATCTTTTTTGTGGCGCTTTTGTTAAACGGATTTTTCCGCACCACTAGTCCCGTAATCTGGCGGTAGGTAGGCTGGGATTTATTATATTTATCCAGAAACGCCTGGAGGTCCGTTCTTATTTTTTCTTCACTCATATGTTTCGCGCTCACTACATCCTGATCCGGATATATCCTTGCGGTAAGACCGTTGTTTTCGCCTGTCACGACCACTTCCCCCACCAGTTTGCCTAGGGCCAGTTTATTTTCAATTTCCTCCGGGGAAATATTCTCTCCGTTTGAAAGGATAATCAGATTTTTGATACGTCCGTTGATAAACAGGAAACCATCTTCATCCAGATATCCCTTATCCCCTGTATGAAGCCAGCCGTCCCGCAGAGTTTCGGCTGTTTCCTCCGGCATTTTATAATATCCCTTCATAACGCTGCTGCCCCTTACCAGGATTTCGCCGTCCGCAAAGGAAACCGTGACGTTTGAAAGCGGTTTTCCGATCGAGCCTGCTTTATGGGTCTGCGGCGTATTCGAGCTGATAACAGGAGAGCATTCCGACATGCCGTATCCTTCAAAAATATCTATCCCATAGTCTGCAAATTTATTAATATAGAATGGATCCAGATGGGCGCCTCCGGTAAAGATGATCCTTAGGTTTCCGCCAAATGCCTTTGCCGCCACCAGTTTTTTGGGAATAAGGGGGCTGGCAGCCGAAAGCCTTTTATAAATTGTTTCCACCATGAGCGGCACCATAAGGATAATCTCCGGTTTAAAAATTCCCATGTTTTTTACCATGTGCATAAGGGAATCATTGATGCACACCGTCGCTCCAAGAGAAAATCCCTTTAACCAGTCCATCACCAGACAAAAAGCGTGGTGGATGGGAAGGACGCTTAAGATCACCGTCCCAGGCTCCGCTTTGAAGTCTACCGAAAGCACGTTGGTCGCCAGATTTTCCTGCGTCAGCATAACGCCCTTGCTTTTTCCGGTGGTTCCTGATGTAAAAATAATTGTAGCAATATCCCCGCCCTTGGGCCGCTTCGTATCTGCTTCGCTCTTCTTGCCCGCTTCTTTCAATTTGTCAAGAGACTCTACTCTCCTATCAGGAAATTCTGCTGTTTCCTCCTTAAGGAGCCATATTTTTTTTAAATTCGGGCATTCCCCTAAAATCCCCTCCAAAAGCCCCTGGTTTTTCGGGCTTAAGAAAAGCGCTTCTGAATCGGAACGGTTGATAAGGTCTGTCAAATCCTCTATCGGCAGCATTGCGTCTAAGGGTACGGCAACAGTATTTCCTGTAATAATTCCCAGATAGCTCTCTATCCATTCCACCGAACTGCCGCCGATAAGGGCGATGTGTTTTCCCTGCAACCTTTCTTCTGACAGGCCTTTTCTTACCGCCCTGACATTTTCCATCATCTCACGGTAGCTTATCTCATATATTTCCTTTTTCTTCAGCCATTTTACCGCCTTTATTTCCGAAAACTTTTTTTCGCTTTCCTCTAAAATATCCCGAATCAACATTCCCGTCATAACCTCCCTTTTCCGATTGTCTTTTGCTATAAAATTCCGCCGCCGTCCTTACTGCTAAAGTGTCTCTAATAATTCAAGCGCCTCCCCGATCGTAAAGACGCGCAGCGCATCTTCCTCTTCCAACTCTACGTCAAAGGTATCCTCCACCTCTCCCAAAAAAGACATAAAATCAAGGGAGCTGAACCCCAGATCCTCCCGGAACCGCATATCATCTGTCATTTTCTCCGGTTCTACCCCGCAATACTGTGCGATAATTGTCTTAAACTCCATCTCCTGTGTCATTTTATTTCCCTCCAAATTTTTATGATTAACGACTTGTTATTTCAATTTACACTTGCTCCATAATATCTCCAATACTCATATCCGGCTCTGCAATTCCCTTGAATAGAATTCGCATCATATAGTAATACAACAGTTCCATATCATGCTCTCTTAAATGCGCCGTCTGATAATGGTAAGAAAAATTCATACCA
>CAMNWW010000246.1 GCA_946566415.1 uncultured Lachnospiraceae bacterium
GGCGGAAGGAATACCGACGATCTGTTTCTGGGAAATTATGCAAAGTCCTATAACGAGGACAGGGATATCCTGGTATACGAGACTGCGCCGGGTAAGGGAAGTTCTTATCTGCAGCTAAAGGAGTATTTCGAGCGGATATGGAATCTGCCTTGCTGTAAGCCCTATAAAAAGAAAGGAGACAGCGGGGGATATCTGGACAAGCATTATCGGGAACTCAAAGAAAAGTATCCTCAGGCATTTACCGCGCCGGATTGGGAAGAAGCGGCGATAGAGCCAAAAAGCATTGAACTGTGTACCAATCCCATAGAACCGGAAAATAAGGAGCCGGTCCTATGGGAGCGGATGGTGGAAGAAATGGAGAAGGAAGATGATGTTCTGATACAGACGCCGTATATCATCTGCAGCCAGAAAATGTATCAGGATTTGACAGACATGAATTCCTCTCACTCTAAAGTGGAGATTATGATCAATGCTGTGGAAAAAGGCTCTAATCCCTTTGGATGCATGGACTATCTGAATGAAAAGAAGAATGTCCAAAAAACAGGAAGCAGCATTTATGAATATCTGGGCAGTCAGGCATTACATACAAAAACGATCCTGGCGGGAAAGAACATCAGTATAGTGGGGTCCTGTAATCTGGATATGCGGAGCGTTTATCTGGACACGGAAATGATGCTGATTATTGACAGTCCCGAGTTAAATGAGACTCTTCGCAGTCAGATAGGGGAATTGGCGAAAAAGAGCCGAAAGGCGCTGCCTGACGGTACGGTGACAGACGGAGAAGAGTATAAGAGTGTGCGGCAGGATACGAAAAAGAAGCTTTTTTATGGAGTCCTGCGCATCGTGATCATTCCCTTCCGGCATTTACTTTAAGCTGTAGTATAAATACATGGGTAAAGATTAAAGGAGAAAAAGATGTGGCAGATATCAATTATTATCTTTCTGATTCCATTTTGCGTTTTCGCGGCAATTATGATGCATGACCCCAGGACTTTATGGAGCGGCGCTTCATTTTTCTGGATGATGGTCTGCCTGGCCTTTTCCGCATTTCATGCTATTTGCCGTTCTTCTATTTTTCTATCTGACGATCTGGCCGGTGGTTGGAAATTTGGGGAGCAATATCTTAGGTACAGTCCCCTATATTATCATCAGTTTCTCTGCAATGTATGTATTATCATTAATGGCAATGTATTCGCTCTCTGCAATTTTGAATCTCATCCACCTAAAGAAGAAAAGGAATGCGGATTACATTATCGTACTGGGGGCGGGAATTGCAGGGAATAAGATGCGTTGGATTCGGCGCAAAAACAAAATGGTATTTTACATTGAATGCCTTGATACGTGAGTTCATAGGATACCTGACACTGACATGGAGGAAGCATGCAGTTGTAATCGGTATCGTTGCGAGCATTATAGCAGCGGTTAATATTATCGGGTAATCTGTTGCCCTTTACATGGAAGGCAGAAGGCGGCTTATTCAAAGTGTACGGTAATGCTGCAGATTTCCGCTTTTGTGCCCACGCGCATATTCGGTCCGAAGACGCCTGCCCCGGAGGTGACGATATTGTGCATCTGTCCTTTTTGAAGGTAACCGCAGGGGTTTTCCCAGAAGAAGCGGACGATTAGATTACCGGGAAACATCTGTCCGTCGTGGGTGTGGCCGCAAAGATCCAGGTCAACGCCGGCATCGGCAAGCTCATCAAGCTCTCTGGGCTGGTGATCCATTACCAGAAGAGGTTTGCTTTTATCCAGCGCCGCAGTGATTTCCTGCGGCGTTTTTCTTGCTGTGACACCACGGCCCGGACGGCTGGCGTCCCGTCTTCCATAGATGTAGAAGCTATTGTCAATGAGCGCCGCCTCATCACGGAGCAGTATAATGCCCGAGTCTTCCAGAAACGCATCCATGCGGGGATCACTTACCTTTTCCTCTTTCTTGCCGGAGAAAGTGAATCCCGCCAAAATCTTTTCGTCCACATCATGGTTACCGTACACCGCATAGACTCCGTATCGGGATTTTATACCGCGCAAAATAGAGGTCAGTTTCTGAGGATTATCCAGCGCGTCGAACTGATTATCGAAAATATCTCCCGCGATCAGCACGATATCCGGATTTTGGGCATTAATTTTTTCCACCATCTGTGTCATCTGACGGCAGCCGGCGTTATAGCCCAGATGGAGATCTGCCGTCAGCACTACTTTGAGCGTGTCCATCTTGCTCACAGATTTATGGATTGTTACATTGTATTCTGTAACATGGATATTCCGAGCATTGAGCACCCCCCAGCTGCTAATGAGTAGAATCATGCATAGACATACGTTTCCCGTCCGGGCAAGAGTCGCCGTATTTTGCAGCTTGTCCTGGTTTATATGTTTGGTACGTTTCAGAAAAAAACGGATCAGTTCAGCGCAGGCTAAGGTTAAAACAGCGTATAGAAGCACGCCCAGCCAGTAGTTTCCAATCTGTTTCAGAAGCCATTCTGGTCTTCCGTGCGGCAGAAGGAAACCAATTAACATGGCGCTGGCAAGAAACAGATAAACGGCGACCATGAGCGCCAAAGGCCAGCGTTTTTTGAAAAACGGGCTGATGGCGCCAAGCCAGCAGATTAGCCGATAAAAAATGTAGACATTAACCAGGATATAAAGAGGGGCTAAGTATACCGCCGCCATGTTACACCTCGCTTTCTGCTATCGCCTTGGATATCGTAAAATATGTATTGAGCCGCTATATGCTGCGGGGGAGCCGCGATGGATCTTGCCCCATAATCTGTAATTCCGTTACCGGTATTTGGGTGTTTGACGGAATAGGAGTAATCTGCGGTAAAAGTGAGTATCAGTAATGCACAGACTACAGTTAGACGGCGGAACTGTACACGGCCAAGAAGGGAATCTAAAAGCGGTGCGATCAGATAAACGACAGCAATACCTCCCAGACCGAATACCAGAAGACCCTCCGCGCAGATTCTTCCGTGGAGATTCAGAAAATAGCCGCTGTAGTCCCACCATTTCATGCCGTCATGCGTGATCTCCAAGAACCAGGAAGTAAAGTACTCCACGCATCCGCATAGTCCGATAGCAGAGAAAAATTCTACCACGGGCCTGCTTCGGAATTTGTTTAAAAGAGTCAGAATCATCAGGGCGCCGCTGCCATAGATGGGAAGCCACGGACCGAACATGACGCCGCGGTTTACAAATTCTCCATCGGTGATCAAATGCATGCAGACCTCCCAGGCCCAGCCGATGAAGGAGAAAATAAAGAACATCGAAACCAGGGAAAGAAGAGAATAATGGCGCATATAATGGAGATAATTCACCTTCCTGCGTTTTGCCTGTTCTGGGATAGGGGAGAGCCGGGCAGGGTATTCTCTGCCTCCTAAAATATGATCCAAAGAATCCAGCTTTGCTTTTTGCTCCAGATACTCATTGTAAGCCTTTTCTGTTCCGTCATATAGCAAAGTGACTCCGAACAGACGGTTAAAAAAGCCCGCCGGACCGGATTTTTGCAAGGCCTTAGGGAGCGGCTGGCCCAAAAGAGACAGCTCATCCGCATAAGCCTTATACAGACTGTCTCTGGACGGGTGTTCATAGAGACAGACGTCATTTAACAAATCGCAGCCCGGCAAATGATTTTCTTTGGCCAGAGCACGGAGATGGACGTAATATTCTGCCATGACAGCCTCCTGATAGGGATTCAGGAAGAAGATGCCAAGCGGCCCAAAAAAAGTGAGCATACTGAGCAGGATCCAGCCAAGGAATGAAAATTCCAGAATGAAGCATTCCCACTTGTGGCCGCGCATCATTTTGCGGGACAATGTTACAGCCTGACGCGCGGAGACTCCAGGATTTTCGGCAACGATATAGGGAACCAACA
>CAMNWW010000247.1 GCA_946566415.1 uncultured Lachnospiraceae bacterium
GCTTTTAGTTCTGTTTCTATTTCACGTATACTCTTTTTATTCATGTCTCACTATTCCAATTTTATTAAAGGGGAATATACGCACCCAGGCGCGTCCGACAAGCAGATCGCGGCTTAGCACGCCCACACTGGGATCCCTGCTGTCCTGACTGTGGTTCCGGTTGTCGCCGAGCACAAAATATTCGTCGTCCCCAAGAGTAATGGGTTCTGCGGCAAGCTGTGGGTCTTCGATAAGTTCTTTGCCGAAATTTTCATCCAGCTGTTCGCCATTGATGTATACATAACCTTCTATGATCTGTACGGTCTCCCCCGGAAGCCCGATGATACGTTTAATATAGTAAACGTTCTCCTCATGCTGATAAGGAAATACGATCACATCATAACGGGAAGGGTCCCGAAAACGATAGGATATCTTGTCAATGATCAGATTATCTCCGTCGCTCAAAGTAGGATTCATAGAATTACCGTCCACTTTTGTCCTCTGTCCGACAAAAGTGATCACACAATAAACAAAAGCGGCGATACAGAGGAAATACACGATCCATCCAAGGATTTCCCGCCCCAGGCTCTTCTTTTTTTCCTCTTTTTGCTCTTCCTTCCTGCTCCCCTTTTTAGGAGCGACTTTTTTCTTTACGGTTGTTTTGGTAACTGCCGCTGTACTTCCCTGTGTTGCCTTTGTGCTTTGCATTGTCTTGTCAATCATTTTTATACTCCTTTACAGTTTCTAAAGTGACAGAGCCGATCCTGCCGTTTCGGAAATCATCCATAAGCAGGACCGATGCCTTATGGATATCAGGCTCATTTCCCCGAAGAAGGCATTTCCTCCGTTCTGCAAATTCCTTCAGGAAGGCATAACTATCTTCCGGCTCCTGAATTTTATACTTTTCGGCGAGGATGCCCGGATAAGCGTCCATAAGAAACGCGGCAAGCTCTAAAGCGAGCTCTTCTATATTCATGATCTCATCCCGGATCGAACCGATGAGCGCAAGGAGGAGCCCTACTTTTTGATCTTCAAACTTGGGCCACAATATTCCGGGGGTGTCAAGAAGCTCTACCGTCTTATTCAGACGGATCCATTGCTTCCCCTTTGTGACCCCGGGCTTATTCCCGGTCTTCGTACATGCCTTTCCCGCTATGGTATTGATGAACGTGGACTTCCCGACGTTCGGAATCCCGGCCACCATAGCGCGCACCGGGCGGTTCTTGATCCCTCGTTTCCGATCGCGTTCTATCTTTTCGCTGCAGGCTTTCTGGATCTCGTTCTGGATGCTCCTAACCCCGCCGTTCTTTTTGGAATTAATCTTCATGACAAAGTATCCCTGCTCCTGAAAAAAATCGACCCAGGCATCCGTCTGCACTTCATCCGCAAGATCCGCCTTGTTAAGCAGAAGCATCCTCGCCTTGTTTTTCCCTAACTCGTCAATGTCCGGATTCCGGCTGCTCATCGGGATCCTTGCATCCACAAGTTCAATGATCAGATCGATCAATTTTATATTTTCCTGCATCATCCGCCTGGCTTTTGTCATATGCCCTGGATACCACTGGTAAACCATCTGAAACTCTCCTATTCTATCCACCCGAATCGTTTTCCGGGCGTTATATTAAACCACGCTTTCCCTTCGATCTCCGACCGCCTGACATTGCCGATATCCGCTTTCCGGCTGTCTTCACTGCTCTCTCGGTTATCGCCGAGCACAAAAAATTCATCTCCGGCCAGCGTAATTTCTTCCGACGCCAGACCGGCGTCGGAAATGCCGGACGTGTCATATTCTTCTTTAAGAAGTTCGCCGTCCACAAAGATTCCTTCATCAGTGATCTGGATTCGTTCCCCCGGAAGCGCAATGATGCGCTTGACGTAGGAATGAAGATTCTCATTTCCGTTGGGTTTAAATACGATAATGTCCCCCCGTTTTGGTACGCTGGCATCATAAAGGATCCTGTTGACCAGAACAACATCGCCATTTTCAATAAGCGGTGCCATAGAATCCCCGATATTGCTCACCCGTCGTCCGAAATACCAGACAAACACGAACGCGAGGAAACAAACGATCGTAATCTGAAACAGCCATTTTAATGCGCCTGGAATCCAATCCAAATTCATAGGGCGGCGTGTTTCTTTTCCAAATCTTAAGTCTCTTCGCATAGCTCAAGTCCTATTCCTTCTCTTATGTGTTTTTCTTATTGTATCACTTATTCTACCTCTCATGCAACAACATTTGAGGCTCGCGAAGCTCGCAAGCCGGAAATTCTGCCGTATTATTAAAAGTCAGAAAAGAAGGGGACAAGTACCCTCTCGTATTTGTCCCCTCAAAAGCATTTCCTATTTTACTAACTCTTTTACCTTTGCTTTCTTTCCGATACGCCCTCTCAGATAGTTAAGTTTTGCACGTCTTACTTTACCTCTGCGGACTACCTCTACTTTTTCTACATTCGGAGAATGAAGCGGCCAAGTCTTCTCCACTCCAATGCCGTTAGAGTTCTTTCTTACTGTGAACGTTTCCCTTGCACCGCCGCCTTGTCTCTTTAAAACAGTGCCCTCGAATACCTGGATTCTTTCACGGTTTCCCTCTTTGATCTTTCCATACACTTTCACAGTGTCTCCGACATGGAACTCAGGAGCATTCTCCTTGAGCTGTTCGTCTTCAATTTTTTTGATTATTTCATTCATGTGTGAACCTCCTTCATGTTTTGACGTTCTTAATACAATACCGTACCAGAGGACCATCTCTTTTTCTCACAACACGCTATATTCTATCACAAAGCAAATCCGTTTGCAAGTATTTTATCTTTGATAAACTTGATATTTTGCCAGTTATTTCGGACCCGGATATTCCGAGATGACACGCGCTAATTCCAGCATATACTTCCGATCACAATGCTGATCGCAAAACAGCGAGACAATATGTCCATACACATACTTTACCTTACTATGGCCTTCCACATTTACCAGCGGACCCACTGGCCAAAACACCTTGTAAAAAATATTATTTTCCGTCAGATAAGCCAAAAAGTGCTCCCGATCTTCCGCATAAAAACAAAAATGGCTCGGTACAGCATTTTCTGTTAAAACTGGAAATACTGGGCGAAGACCTTTTAATGTCTTTGGAAGTGTATCTAATAATATTTGATAATTTTTCCGGCGCATTTCTGCAATCTGTTCCAAATCGGCATACCGCAGGATATATTCCGATTCCTCGTCGCCTGCATAAAGATCAAAAATCTGACGGAGCATCATTTCTGCATCCCAGAATGCATCCATACTGTGCGTATCAATATACTGACGCCGCAATGCCAGATGTTCTTGATGTGGTTTCTGACAATGGATTTCAAATTTACCGCGACGCTTAATTGCAAATCCGCCGCTGGAAACATCCATCCATTTTCGGAAACTGCCCGCCGCATAATCACAAAGTGGATCCATGCCGTCTCTACAGAGCATAGAATGCGTCATATCCTCAAATATAACTACGCCGCGTTCATGGCACTCCTTTACAAATTTATGGTCATAGTTGCAAAATCCATAATACCCGCAAAGAGAAAGTACACTAATCTCACTAATTACATCATAATCAAATATACTACGCAGATTCTCATCCACTTCATAGAATCTCAAAGTATAACCGGCTTTTTGAAATGGGGCCGCAACTGTTTCGCAGGTATACATTGGTAGATATGCCACACGCTTTTGGTCATTTTGTTTGATATCTTCCAAGCACTGATAAATGCCGCAGCGGCCCGACATTGTAAAAGATAGGTCCCCGTCTGATTGACATAATTTTTTAAAAAAATCGTTTTCATGGTCCAGAAGAGGTTCGGTCGTGATAATAGATTTGAATTTTTCCACCG
>CAMNWW010000248.1 GCA_946566415.1 uncultured Lachnospiraceae bacterium
GGCAGCGCCCAGATTTATCAGCCCAAACATGACGTGCGGCTTACGATTTCCTTTGACGCCAAAGAACTGGATGGGTTTGTGGAGTGGAAGATGATGGGAATCCGGGATTATGTCCTGGGTCTGGAATGCGGGAACTGCTATCCGGACGGGCGCGACGTGATGCGAAAGACAGACATGCTTAAATATCTGCATCCGGGAGAGAAAAAATGCTATGGAGTGCAGGTGGTCCTGGAATAAAAGAAATATCCTTATAGTCGCTGTTGCGGCAGGTGTAGCCTGCCACTACATCATCAAATAGCTTGTGACAGTGACCGAAAGGGCAACAATAGCCTAGTGGGTGTTTTGCCACTATAAAATAAAAGAAGAGTCCCCAGATAGTACTGCCATACGATCTGGGGATTTGTTGCATAACCTCGGCTTCTAGTTCTTTTATATCGCTTTCATAAATAACCTTGGCTTTGACCTCAACATCTATATCCGCGCCCTCAAAAAATTCTTGTGAAAGAGAAATTATGTCAGGTTTTCTTCCTTTGAAGCCTGTATAAGATCACATAAAGTTCAGGTTTCAGCATTTTTACTTTCTTGCTTTTGTAATAGTCTTGGCAGATGCGCTGAAATTCACATTGAATTTCTTCCTCATTTTTCCGACATTAGTAACAGTTCAGCCATACAGCTCTCGACCAAGCGCCGCATGGCTGAACTGTTACGAAAAATGATTTTATTTATCAGGAAATTTATTTTTTACCTTGCTGATATCGGCAATGTAATTCAGATCCACATCGTAGAATCTTGCTAATTCGATCAGATATTCTATTGGAATCCGTACCTTTCCTTTCTCATAGTCAGAATAGGTCGTCTGCGCGACATGGATGGCGCGGGCGACGGTCGTCTGGTTCAAATCAAAATCTTCCCGTAATGCTTTCATACGTTCCATATAGCTCATTTTTTTCACCTCATAAAATTTATGAATAATATTTAGTTATAAATAGATAAAACAAATAAATTGTATCTACTTATTGAAATATTAAGATAAAATACGGTTATTGATTGACATTTAACGGAATATCCGTTAAACTATGCCTGAAATTCATTATTGGATCCAGATGAAAAAAGTAGTGTAGGAACTAGAGTAAAAGTTAATGAAAAAAATGAAAAGGAGGAAGAGATGAAGAACAGAAAGATAAAGAGAATACTTTCAGCAGTTTTGGTAGCAGTCGTGACGACGATTGCGGCAGCAGGCTGCGGAAACAACGAGGGAACAGAAAAGGAAAGTACAAAAACAGAGAGCAAGGAGGAGAAGGAAAGCACAGGGGACGGTGCAAAGAAAGTATTAAACTGGAATGTGGATACAGAGCCGACGGCGCTTGATCCGATGCTCATGGGGACGACTTCTATGCAGGTCGTCAATAATACGTTTGAGGGGCTGATGCGTACCTATGACGGTGAAGTGACGAACGGTATCGCCAAGTCTTATGATGTTTCTGAGGATGAGCTTACCTACACTTTCCATATACGCGAAGATGCAAAGTGGTCGGACGGAAAGGATATTACTGCAGGGGATTTTATCTTTGCATGGACAAGAATGATTGACCCGGAGCTTAAGAATTACTATGGTTCACAGTTTTTCTACATAGAAAACGCAGAGAGATATTATAAGGGTGAGTGTTCTGTGGAGGAAGTGGGCTTTAAGGCGGTCGACGACAAGACAATTGAAGTAAAGCTTATTTCACCGACGCCGTTCTTCCTGTCGCTTACGGCGTTTAACATCTACTATCCGGTGAGGGAAGATGTTGTCGACGATGAAGGAGTCTGGTCCCGCGACCCGGCGACATATGTGTGCGACGGTCCGTTTACCTTGGGAGAATATAAGGCGAACGAGAGTATCACATTGGTGAAGAATGAGAATTACTGGAATGCAGATAAGGTAAAACTGGACGAGATCAAAATCACGTTTATCAGCGATCCGTCCAGCGCGATGACCGCGTACCGCGGAGGAGAGATCGACGTGTTTAAGGGGGTCCCGTCGCAGGAGATCGCAACGCTTCAGGCGGAAGATCCGGAATTCTATATTCTTCCGTTCCCGGGAGTGGAATACTATGTGTTTAACCTGGAGAGGGCGCCTTTCGATGATGTGAGGGTAAGGCAGGCCTTAAATCTCGCGATCGACCGCACGGCGCTCGTAAATAATGTCACGAAATCAGGGGAGATTGCGACGGAAGGAGTCGTGCCGCATGAAATGTACCTTTCTGACGGAAGAGATTTCAGGGACGCGGAAGAAGATTATATTTACGATACGACAAAAGCAGACGTAGAGAAGGCGCAGGCGCTTCTTGCGGAAGCAGGATATCCGAACGGGGAGAATTTCCCGGCGGTTACGCTTACCTACAATAACGCGACCAATAAGAAGAGCGTTGCAGAGGCCGTGCAGCAGATGTGGAAAGAAAACCTTGGGATAGAGATTCAGTTAAACGGCGTGGAAAATGAAGCTGTCACCAGCCTTCGCAATAGCGGGGACTTTGACATTATGAGGCATGGATGGTCCGCAGATTATCCGGATGCCATGACATTTTTGACTGTGTTTGCGGAAGGACATTACGGTCATTTTGATAATGCGGATTACAAAGACTGCATTAATACAGCGCTTACGGTCACCGGCAAGGAGAGGGATGAGGCAATGCTGAAAGCGGAAGAGATTCTGCTGAATGAGCAGGCAGCCCTGATTCCTCTGTATGAGGTCACTGATCCTTGTATGATCCGGGATACGGTAAAGGATTGGGATAAGACAGGCTATAACGGGTGGTTCTTTGGTTACACAGACATAGTTAAAGAATAGGAAGGGCTTTCATATGAAAATTTATATTTCTGTAGATATGGAGGGGATGGCCGGTATCTGCCATCCAAGACAAGAGTTCGACGATGTGGCGAGGTTTCGCAAAGCGATGCAGCAGCAGGTGGAATGGGTCGTTGAAGGAATTCAAAAAAGCAGTAAAAATGACGACGTGGACGAAATATTGATCGCAGATTCTCATGGCGGCGGGCGTCATCTTCATTATGATGAATTAAGCGATATGGACGACCGCATCTATCTTGTCAGCGGCGGGGCAAGGCCTCAGTATATGATGCCGTGTATGCATTCCGGCTATGATATTGTATTTCTGGTTGGATATCACGCTGGAGTCGGTCAGGAGTGCGGTAATATGAACCACTCCTACTGGGGGAGGACGTTCCATGATTTCAGGATTAATGGGAAATATATGAATGAGTCGACGATCAACAGTGCATATGCCGGATACCACAAGGTTCCTGTCGGGCTTGTCATCGGGGACTCGGGTCTGGAGAAACAGCTCATCACAGACGGGATGATGCCATGGGTGGAGTTTGTGAAGACGAAGGAAGCCTTAAGCTTCCTGTCGGCAAAATTCCGGCCGAAACGCCTTATAAAAGAAGAAACGATTGAAAAGGTAAATAAAGTGCTTAATAAAGATTTCAGCCAGATACCTGTGTACGAGCTGGAAAAACCGTATGTATTGCGCATCGAGATGAATATGTGCTCTATGCTGGACCGCGCGGTGCTGCTTCCCGGGGCGAAAAGCATAGACGGAAGAACGGTGGAAATTATGTTCGATGATTATGAGGAATTGTTTAATGCAATCGTTGCGATCGGGCATCTTACAAGCTCGGCATATCCAGCAGACGCAAGATAAGTGGATAAAAGATGAAGAATTATCTCATAAAACGGGGAATTGCTACGATAATTACGATATGGGCGGTCGTCACAGTCACCTTTTTCCTGATGCACGCCATACCGGGAGGTCCTTTTGATTCCATTG
>CAMNWW010000249.1 GCA_946566415.1 uncultured Lachnospiraceae bacterium
CCTATTCGGCGATGAAAGGAGTAAGGAACCCTTCACGGCAGGGCCGTTCAGGATCCCTGAATTGAATCGCCTATTCGGCGATGAAAGGAGTAAGGAAAATGCTGCAGAATTTGCATGTGAAGAATCTGGCGCTGATCGATGAGGCAGAGGTAGATTTTTCTCCCGGTCTTAATATCCTGACTGGGGAGACAGGCGCCGGCAAATCCATCGTGCTGGGGAGTGTAAGCCTGGCGCTCGGCGGACGCTATTCGGCGGATATGTTAAGAAAAGGAGCTGATTACGGTCTGGTGGAACTGACTTTCAGCGTCAAAAGCGGCCGTCTGTTAGAAAAGTTGAAAGCAATGGATATTTTTCCGGAGGACGGGCAGGTCATTATCAGCCGCCGGCTGATGGAGGGCAGAAGCGTAAGCCGGATCAATGGGGAGACGGTAACGGTAAGCCAGCTAAAAGAGGCGGCGGCAGAACTGATCGATATCCATGGGCAGCATGAGCATCAGTCCCTCCTGTTTAAAAAAAACCATCTGTCTATATTGGACGCATTTTCTAAAAAGGCGTCTGCTATCAAACAGGATGTGAAGAACGCATATAAAGAATATAAGAAGAATCAGAAGGAACTGATGGAGGCGGATACAGATGAGGCGGCAAGGCTGAAAGAGGCGTCTTTTCTCGAATTTGAAATTTCTGAGATTCGGGAGGCAGGCGTCACACCAAAGGAGGAGGAAGAGACAGAAGATACCTACCGGAGAATGATAAACGGTAAACGCATCAGTGAGAGTCTGGAGGAAGCGTATGCATACATTTCAGCGGAGGGAGAGGCGAACGCTTCAGATGCAGTGGGCAGAGCGGTGCGTGCGATGGCAGAGGCCTCGGAGCATGACGGCAGAGCGGAGGAGCTTTACGGCCAGATACTTGACATTGAGAGCCTGATTGGCGATTTCAGCCGGGAACTTCGGGACTATGCGGACTCTCTTGCGTTTTCACCGGAAGCATTTTATGAAGTGGAGACCCGGCTCAACGAAATAAATCATTTAAAGTCGAAATATGGGAATACTGTGGAAGAAATCCTCGAATACTGCGAAGAAAAGGAAAAGCGTCTCCAGATCCTTAAGGATTATGACGCGTATCTGGAGAAGCTCCGGAATAAAGCGGATGCCTCTGAAAAGAAGCTTTGCGATCTGTGTAAGACATTGAGCCGGCTTAGAAAGAAGGAAGCAAAGCAGCTTGAAAAACAGATAAAAGAGGGACTGAAAGATCTGAATTTCCTGGATGTGCAGTTTGAGATCCAGTTCAAAGAAACACGAGGCGGTTATACGGAAAATGGGACGGACGACGTAGAGTTCATGATATCTATGAACCCAGGGGAAGCGCCGCGGCCGCTGTCCGATGTTGCATCCGGCGGCGAATTGTCGAGAATTATGCTGGCGATCAAATCGGTCATGGCGGATAAAGACGAAATAGAGACTTTGATTTTCGATGAGATCGACGTGGGAATCAGTGGAAGGACAGCGCAAAAAGTATCGGAGAAAATGGGGCTGATCGGAAAAAAGCATCAGGTGATCTGCATCACCCATCTGGCCCAGATTGCGGCAATGGCAGACGCACATTACGCCATTGAAAAAAAAGTTGAAAAAAATGTGACAAAAACTACGATCTATCGTCTGGGCGAGGAAGAGCAGATCCGCGAGATCGCCCGAATTTTAGGCGGGGCAAAAATTACAGATACAGTACTTGAGAACGCAAAAGAAATGAAAATTTTGGCAGCCGGTTTAAAACGATAGCATTCTCCACATACTAGGCAGGAATAAAAATTCCTGCCTTTTTTGCGTTCAAATAGAAAGACGCAGACCGGCAGGGAGAAGGGAGAACGTAAATGGCGGTCAGATGGTACAGAAGAATGCTGATAATAATTTTGATACTTACGATCACTGTAGGAGGCGGATACTGCTTTCTGGAAGTAAAAAAAGAGGAGCTTAGGCAAGAGGTTAACGTAGGGAGTCTTTCGGACAACTTATTGATCCCAGGAGGAATGCCTGTAGGAATTTATATGGAGATGGACGGGGTCATGGTCCTTGGGACCGAGGAAATCAAGCAAATGGACGGTACAAGCGAGGCACCGTCCAGGCATCTTGTAAAAGACGGAGATTATATAGTGGGAATCGACGACGAGCCGATTGAAAATAAAAAAGAACTTCTGGAAGTTGTGCAGAATTTGTCTAAAAAAACTGTCGTACTCCATTTACGTAGAAACGAAGAATACATCGACGTAAGGCTCCATCCGGTCATGGATGAAGAAGGCGAGTACAAACTGGGCATCTGGGTGAGGGATAACGCGCAGGGACTCGGCACGATTACCTTCTTAAACGGCAACAGTGAATTTGGCGCTTTGGGACATGGGATTCATGACAACGACACCAATGAGCTGCTCGAAATATCGAGAGGGACGCTGTATGATACAAGCATTCAGAATATTAAAAAAGGTGAAAACGGTAATCCAGGCGGGATGGAAGGAATCATTGTGTACAACCATTACAATGTTCTGGGAAGTATTACTAAGAACACAGAGTCCGGGATCTACGGAAAAATTGATCGAATAGACCGGGTATTCCAGAACCAGGAGGCCATGCCTGCCGCTGCAAAAGAGGAGATTGAAGTCGGGGAAGCTGTCATAAGATGTGCGGTGAGCGGTCAGGTGGAAGATTATACGATTCAGATTACAAAGATAGACTTAACCCCGAGAGAAGTGAATAAAGGTATTGAAATCCAGGTGACCGACGAGAGGCTTTTATCGATATCAGGCGGAATTGTCCAAGGAATGAGCGGAAGCCCTATTATCCAAAATGGAAAGCTGGTAGGCGCTGTTACGCATGTGTTCGTGCAGGACTCGACGAAAGGTTACGGCATTTTCATTGAAAATATGCTAGGGAATCTTGTCGTATAAACACGAACTCGGAGGATGTCATATTATTTCGATCTCGTTTCCTTGAATCCCTAAATTCGCGCCCCTTATAATGTGCCGTGACAGCACGAAAAAAAGCTGGCGAAAATGAAGGAGGAGAAAGGCTTTATGGAACGACTGAATGTAGCGATTGCCGACGATAATGAGCGAATGCTGGACCTTCTGGGTGAAATTATCGAAAGTGATAACGAATTGAAACTGGTTGGTAGAGCAAATAATGGTGAAGAAATGTACCGCATTATCAAAAGCGAAGAGCCTGATGTTGTACTGTTGGATCTGATTATGCCGAAAATGGACGGACTTAGCGTGATGGAGATGATAGGCACGGATAAAACAGTGAAAAAGCATCCGGACTTTATCGTGGTAACCGCGATCGGGCAGGAAAGGATTACGGAAGACGCTTTTCAAAAAGGCGCCGCGTATTATATCCTGAAACCGTTCAACAACGAGACCGTGCTGCAAAGGATAAAAAATACAAGACAAAGAGTACAAAGCGGTCCGCCAAAAGGAGAGGCGAAGGACAGCCGTAAAGACCAAAGGCAAGAGAGCCTTGAGGCTCTGGTGACGGAAATGATACATGAGATCGGGATTCCGGCGCACATTAAAGGGTATCACTATCTGAGAGATGCCATTATGATGGCGGTGGAAGATATGGATGTACTCAATGCGATCACAAAAGTACTCTACCCAACAGTGGCGAAGAAGCATCAAACTACGGCGAGCAGAGTAGAAAGAGCGATCCGTCACGCGATAGAAGTTGCGTGGAGCAGAGGAAAGATCGACATTTTGGATGAACTATTTGGATACACTGTCAGTAACGGAAAAGGCAAGCCGACAAATTCCGAGTTTGTGGCGCTGATTGCCGATAAAATC
>CAMNWW010000250.1 GCA_946566415.1 uncultured Lachnospiraceae bacterium
GATATCGCTTTTAATTACTAAATCAATTTTATTCTACTAAGGAAAGGGAGATTATTGTGAAACTAATTATTCTGATCATTTATTTTGCAGTACTGATCGGCATCGGTCTGTACTGCCGGAAAAATGCAACTGATGTCAATGGATTCGTCCTGGGCGGACGGTCGGTCGGTCCATGGCTTACCGCTTTTGCATACGGGACTTCTTATTTTTCAGCCGTTGTATTTGTCGGATACGCAGGGCAGTTCGGATGGCGTTATGGGATCGCCGCTACTTGGGCGGGTATCGGAAATGCTGTCATCGGTTCGCTTCTCGCTTGGGTTGTCCTGGGAAGACGGACAAGGATCATGACACAGCATCTGGATTCTGCAACGATGCCGCAGTTCTTCGGACAGCGTTTTGAAAGCCAGCCCCTTAAAATCATGGCTTCCGTTATTATTTTCATTTTCCTGATTCCATATACCGCGTCGCTGTACAATGGTCTTTCTCGTCTGTTCGGTATGGCGTTCGACATCGACTACTCCGTCTGTATCATATTGATGGCCGTACTCACAGCGATCTATGTCATCGCCGGCGGATATATGGCGACTGCTATTAACGATTTTATCCAAGGCATTATCATGCTTGCCGGTATCGTAACAATCATTGCCGCAGTCTTAAACAACAAAGGCGGATTTATGGCGGCGCTTGACGGTCTGGCACAGGTGACAGATGAAACCGTCGCGTCTACACCCGGCGTATTTGCCTCCTTCTTTGGTCCGGATCCTCTGAACCTGATGTTCGTTGTCATCCTCACCTCGCTGGGAACCTGGGGACTGCCGCAGATGGTACAGAAATTTTATGCGATTAAAAATGAAGAGGCAATCACAAAAGGGACGATTATTTCTACATTATTTGCGCTCGTAGTCGCAGGCGGATGCTATTTTCTCGGCGGATTTGGACGTCTTTTCTCCGACCAGATCGACATTGCGGCAAACGGCTATGATTCCGTCATCCCTACCATGCTTGAGAGTCTCAGCCCGGCGCTGATCGCGCTTGTCGTCATCCTGGTGCTCTCCGCCTCCATGTCGACGCTTTCCTCTTTGGTGATCGCGTCAAGTTCCACGCTCACCATTGATTTTTTGAAGGATAACTTTATTAAAAAAATGAGTGAAAAAACACAGCTTTTGTATATCCGCATTCTGGTGGTTGTGTTCATTGCCATTTCAGCCATAATCGCACTGATCCAGTATAAGAGTTCAGTGACCTTTATTGCGCAGCTCATGGGGATTTCCTGGGGGGCTCTCGCCGGTTCTTTCCTGGCTCCTTTCCTTTACTCACTCTATTGGAAAAAGACCACCGCGATATCTTGCTGGGTATCTTTCCTGTTCGGTTCCATCATTATGGTCCTGGATATGCTGTCGCCGCAGATATTCCCGGTGATTATGCGCTCGCCGATCAACTGCGGCGCCATCACGATGCTGGCAGGGCTTATCATCGTACCGGTAGTGAGCCTTCTTACCCCTAAGCCGGATCCGCAGAAGATGGATGAAATCTTTGCCTGCTATGATAAGCCGACGCAGGTTCCGCAGAAAACGGCGCTCGGGAAATAGAAATACATATTTTATACGGAAAATAAGGTGGGAGCGGTTAAGCTTCCACCTTATTCTTTCCAATTCACTATGCCCTGTTCTGTTGTGCAACCAACTGCTCCGCACCGTATTTCTTACGGAGCGCGGGTTTCTCGATCTTACCTGTCGCATTCCGCGGAACATCTGCAAAAATAATCTTCTTCGGACGTTTATATCTGGGCAACTGCTTTAAGAATTCTTGGATTTCTTCTTCCGTACACTCCATCCCATCCTTTACAGATATAATAGCTCCGGTGATCTCGCCGAGCCTTTTATCCGGCAGGCCGATAACCGCCACATCCTGTATCTTATTGTACGCGCTCAAGAAATTCTCGATCTGTACCGGATAAATATTTTCACCGCCGCTTACGATAACATCCTTCTTACGGTCAACCAGAAAATAAAACCCATCCTCGTCCTGCATCGCCATATCACCGGTAAAGAGCCATCCGTCTTTCAATGTCTCTTCTGTTGCCTTCGGATCGTTATAGTAGCAGGTCATGACTCCCGGTCCCTTTACACACAGCTCCCCGACCTCGCCCTGTACGACTTCCTGACCGTTTTCATTCACAATCTTGCATTTCCAGCGGTATCCCGGAATGCCGATCGCACCAACCTTATGAATATTCTCAACGCCGAGATGCACACATCCCGGTCCCGTAGACTCCGATAAACCATAATTCGTGTCATATAGGTGATGCGGGAAATATTCTTTCCAATGCTTGATCAGAGACGGCGGCACCGGCTGCGCCCCGATATGCATAAGCCTCCATTGATCCAAATCATAATCTTCAAGCTTAAGCTCCCCGTTGTCCAAAGCCGTCAATATATCCTGCGCCCACGGAACTAAAAGCCACACAATCGTACAGCGCTCCTTTGACACCGCGTCCAGAATAATCTCCGGGGTTGTCCCTTTTAACAGGACAGCCCTGCTTCCCGCACACAGGCTTCCCATCCAGTGGAACTTTGCCCCTGTATGGTACAAAGGCGGGATACATAAAAACACGTCGTCCCGGTCGGTCAGATGATGCCTCTGCTCCATCTGCGCCGACTGCAGAAGGCTTTCATGATTATGGAAAATAGCCTTGGGAAATCCTGTCGTTCCTGACGAAAAATAAATCGCCGCGTCATCCTCATCCTCCAGACGGACAAGCGG
Source organism: uncultured Lachnospiraceae bacterium (assembly GCA_946566415.1). Lineage (GTDB taxonomy): Bacteria > Bacillota > Clostridia > Lachnospirales > Lachnospiraceae > Allocoprococcus. The sequence goes on from CAMNWW010000250.1 coordinate 2,764, forward strand.
GGCTTGGCTGGATGCATCCGCTACCAGCTCGTGGTACCCTTCTGCAAATGTCGGACAGCCATCCCCCACATAGATCAGAAGACGTCCTTTGCTGAGCTTTTCCTCAATCGCTTCAATACGTCCGATGAATTCCGGTCCGAAGAACAATACCTGTACTTCCGCCAGATCTGCACAGTACTGGATTTCTTCCGAAGAAAACCGGAAATTAAAAGGGACGGCAATCGCTCCCGTTTTTAGAATCCCAAAATAGATCGGCAGCCATTCCAGACAGTTGAACATCAGAATCGCTACTCTGTCTCCTTTTTGTATCCCGCGTCCGATCAGCATATTCGCCACCCGGTTCGCTTTCTCATCAAAAATGCTCCAGGTAATCTCCCGCCGGTACGGGACTGCCGAGGTCGGCTGCACAAGGTCGTACTCCTTCCATGTTGTTTTCCTCGTATCCTTTACCAGAGGATTCAGCTCCACAAGCGCCACCTCATCACTGTAAAGCTTATGATTCCTTTCCAATAAATCTGTTACCGGCATCTTTGTTACTTCCTTTCTCTTTTACTGTATAAAACCCGCCGCCAAATAAGCGCCGGTCCCTTCGCTTTTATCATTTTACCTGTTAAAGCGCCATAAAGTAAAAATACCATACTTAGGAAGAAAAGTCAATCCCTGACACAACCCACGCCGCCGCTTTTCTACATTACAATCTTCAACACACCGCGTACTACCGCCCGATTAATATATGCTTCTACCAAAAGACCGGCATCCATCATAACAGCCACAAAAGCCGTTTTCCCTCTATTCCACTCCGCCTGAGGATAACGGTAGAAATACCATAGGATCACTGCGTATCCCATGATATAGAAAAAAATCTGCGGAAACACCCCTGCCAGACAAAGTAGCATTCCCCTTGCCCCCATCCTGAGCACCGCAGCGACCGCAAGGACTCCTGCTGAAAAGCCTGTCCAGAGCAGGCACAGTACTGCGGCTGGTTTTTTCAGGCCTGTGCAGCCGGCAAGTATAAGGCCTGCGAAGGGCGCCGCCCTAAAACGGAATAAATACCATAAATAC
>CAMNWW010000251.1 GCA_946566415.1 uncultured Lachnospiraceae bacterium
CCACGTTCTTTTTGATCTCCTCGGCCGCATTCCCCATAGCGACGCTGTGCTGTACGTAAGACAGCATTTCCCTGTCGTTCGCACTGTCCCCAAACGCATAAGTATCCTCATGTGCTATCCCAAGATGTTCACAGGCAATCTTAATACCCGCTGCTTTTGAAAAACCGCCCGGCACGATCTCCACCACCGGCGATTCATGGAAAATCAGCTCCCATCGATCCCCCAGCCGTGCGGTGAGCGCCCCCGCCTTTTCTTTCTGGCAGACCGCGCTCATTTTATTTGCACCGGAATTCTCACTGTAATGCTCCACCGGCTTCAGATCAGAGCCCAGCATTTCTCCCAGATGTTTGATATACGGATCTCCTTTAAATTCTTCGACAACAGCATACAGGCACGTCCTGCATTCCAAAACCACCGGCATCCCAAGCTCCCGAAGAACGCCCAGGACCTCCATCATATCTGCATATGGGATCGTCTTCTCAAAAATAACCTCGTCCCGGTACTCCACATATGTCCCGCATCCCGCAATCACACCGTCAAATCCGATGTCGAACAGCTCCTTTGCGCGGATGGACGCCCGGCTTCTGCCGCTGCAGAGAAAAGCATAATTCCCATTCTCCCGTAATTTTCTGATTCCACGGACCGTACTTTCCGGAACCTGCATATGATTGTCCCATAATGTGCCGTCAATATCAAAAAAAACTGCTTTCTTCATCTTACCGCCTTCCTTTTAAAGAACGCCGTACACTTCCGTGTACAGCAATGTTTTTATTCTGTCAAATTCCTCCTCGCAGACCGCTCCTTTTGAAGTCATGATGCACAGAGGAATCGAATGCCTGCCCTTAGAAATCGCTGGCTGCATATAAGGATATGAATTTAAGATAAAACCATTCCGCTCATAGAAACCAACCCGGCGGGACGTAAGCTCATCCTGCGGCGGCTCCACTTCAAGGCAAATCCTTTTGTCAAGCGCATCAAACAGTTCCTTAAGCATTCTCGATCCAGTCCCCCCGTTCCGATAGGACGGATCTACAGCAAAATGCTCAATAAAAACAAATTCATCAAACTCCCATACCGCAAGGAAAGCCTTGACGCGGTCCCCGCCCTCATCTCTTACCACATAAATCTGATATCGCGGATGGGTAAGCAGCGCCTTTTGTTCCTCATAAGGCCTGTATTCATCACTTGGAAAACTGATATCCATGAGTGCAAATACTTTATCAAAATCGTGCCGATTCATCTTTTCCAGCATAACTGAAATCCTCCTTTCAGTAAAATCATTGCCAAACGCTCTCGTGATCCGAATCGCCTATTCGGCGATGTGTTTCACATTGTACCACAAACACACGTATAAGTCGAACAGTTTACCTAAATCATTCTGACGTCCCTTGTTTGTCTCATTTTTCCAACCGATTTTATTATTTCTCCCTTGTAAAATCATAACAAACTGCAAAGAGTAAACTTAAGAAAACTCACTACAGGGGAGGAATACATCATGCCAAAGCCGAGAGCTAAGAGCGGAGAAAAAAATCTTGTCAGCCGACAATTGATCGAGCTGAGAAGACAAAATCATTATTCACAAAGGGACCTTGCCTACAGGCTCCAACTTGCAGGTTATGACATGGATAAAAATGTGATCACAAGAATCGAGACAAATCAGCGGTATGTAACCGACGTAGAGCTGAAAGCCTTGTCCGAGGTCTTCCATGTCTCATATGATTATCTGATCGAAGGAAAATAAGGTCTCACACTAAGTAAAACGCTACGTCCGGCATTCCCCGGACATAGCGTTTTCTTTGTCTCTTCGCTTTATACTCTGTGTTTCAGTCTGTGATACTTTGACTTCCTTGACACTGTCCTTAATTCCCCGATCTCCTTATCTTTCTCATCTTCTTCCTGGAGATATGCCAGCGGGTCTACCGCTTTTCCGTTCTCCTCTACCTGGAAATGCAGATGATTGCCTGTCGAGTTCCCGGTTGTGCCTGAAAGTCCGATCTGCTGACCCTTCTCAACTTTTTGTCCTTCCTCTACATACATTTCGGAATGATGCATATACTTAGTGACCAATCCCTCGCCGTGATCGATGATGATCAGATTGCCTGCACTTCCTGCTTCTCCTGCAAAAATGACTGTTCCAGCCTCTGCTGCATATGTGGGAATGTTCTCCTTACCTGTGCCCAGGTCCAATCCTTTATGGAAACTATTGTCAAAGGTACGATATCCATAAGTACTCGTTATACGGGAACCAGGACACGGATTCGCGAATCTGCCGATCAGCTTGCTGAAATCCATCAGTGTCAGGTCGTCCAAACGGTACAGATCATATGTCTTCATCGTCCGAATCAAACTTCTTCCATAGTGGATATCCGTCGCCCACCTTCCGCCGATCTTCATAGCGTATGTGTTCGCATCCTGAACGCCTTCCGTCAAGTCTGAATATTTTTCCGTGAGCAGCTTCGTACGGTCTTCAATACATTCCGTATATGTATGGTAAGCACGGAACCCTGACTGAATGTGATAAATCTCTCCGCTCTCCGTCATCTCGAACGTATTCATAAGAGTACTTCCGGCCGTCCCTTTTCCTTTGATCCCGAACAGATTACAGTACTGATATGCCAGGTAAGATAATCCTTGCTTCTCGTCGCCGCCCGGTCCGTATTTGCCGAACCCGGACTCCTGGATAATCTGTGCGATCGTCACCGATGCAGGAATACCCGCCTCATCCTGCGCTTTCAAAGCGCCTACGATCATTTCCTGTGTGATAAAAGACGGAAGACCCTCGATCGGAACCTCCACGTTATACTGAATACGGTCACGGATCGCGAGGAACTGCGCCGATGTCAGATAGCTGTTATCAAAATTCTCGAAAATCTCGGCAGGATCCGGTTCAGATTCTGCCTCGGGCGCCTCTTCTGAAGCGCTTGGAACTTCCGGGGTCAGAGGACGACCCTCGCCTTCCGGTATCTCCGGCTTCGTCTGATTTCCCGGTTCTTCCGGCTCCTCGCCCTCTCCCGGGTTCCCTGGTTCTTCCGGATTCCCTGGTTCTTCTGGTTCACCTGGGTTTTCTGGATTTTCTGGGTTCTCTGGATTCTCCGGATCTTCTGGTTCACCCGGCTCTTCTGGATTTTCCGGTTCCTCTGGTTTCACCGGATCTTCGCCCTCTCCCGGGTTACCAGGCTCTTCCGGATTTTCAGGTTCCTCAGGCTCCCCAGGATTCTCTGGGTTTTCTGGTTCATCGGGCTGAACCGGACTTTCTGGTTCTGCGGTCTCGCCTGAACCTTCCGGCTCCCCGGCTTCTCCCGCATCACCGCTTTCGCCTGTCTCCCCTGAGCCATCCCCTGGACTCTCCGCTTCTTCTGTATTAGAAACCTCTGGCTCCGTTGGTGTCTGGGCATCCGCTTCCACCATCGGCTGGTCATTCTCATCAAGGATAACACAGCCGTCTTCCAGCACATAATGATAACCTTCCGGCAGACTGTACGCTGTGCGCTGTTCGTATTCTTGCGGTGTCTCCCCTGCTTCCAGTGCATACGCCGGCATGACCACGCTCGGCACAGCTACCGATACTGCCGTCGCAAGCATAAGCACCTGCAGGACTTTACGATATTTCATACAAATCAAACCCTTTCTGTATAGCTTCTTATGCTCCTATAGTAATTAAGTCGACATACTCCCGGCTTTTTATAAGAGTTCTTATCTATTTTAAGCAATTAGAGGTAAATTGTCAACATTTGCTTTTTTCCGCCAGTACGACTCTGCACCGCTTTTTATAGCACGCGATTCCATATTTCAGGATATGCTCGATCCCGTCGTCGA
>CAMNWW010000252.1 GCA_946566415.1 uncultured Lachnospiraceae bacterium
AATATCTTTTTCCGTCTTTAGAAGATTTCATTTTCAGTTGCTGACAATTTGTCAGCAACTGATTTCCACCTTCTTCTTTGAGCCTCTGTTTCAGTTTTGCCCAATAGTTGCTGGCTCCTCTCTGATTTGGCTGTTCGGTCAACACACCAATAACATCTACGATAGAGAAAAACCATTCTTCATGTTCTTCGTCCCAAGCGGTACGGATTGGCTGATCTTCATATAATTGAATTTTACTATTGTTGTTCATAAAACGCCGACACCTTCCTTCAATATTTAAGCTTTGATTTACGGACATACACGCAGGATTTTAAGCTTAATTTACTACCATGATCAGCTCTTCATAAAGTTTCTGAGCAGGCATGTCACGAAACCCACGACGCAAAAGGGGAACAGCATAGGGTACAGGGAACCGAAGGAAGAAAGCCCTCCTTTTACGCCTTCAAGAAGGAGAAGTTCCTCCGGCAGAAAACGGTCGGCAACGCTGGCAAAATACGATCCTACATATACTACGATAAAAAAGGTCAGACCTCTCCCGGTGCCTGAGGAAAGTCCGCTTAAGGCAAAAAGGAAGGAGCTAAGCTCCCACAAAAGCAGGATCCCGCCGACGACCAGATAGGAAGCCAGTATCGCATTACCTTCTGAAAGAGAGCTGATTTCCCCGAAAGCGCTGTGTCCCATCCAGAAGGAGACGATGGTGATCAGCGTGACGACGGCGGCGCAGACCGCAGGGGCGGGCCGTAGAATAAAATAGGTCAATTTTTCCACCAAAAGAGTGGAGGCGCGTACCGGTCTCTCAAGCGGGGCGGCAAGCGCCTCCCCGGAAGGCTGCTTTCTGCGGGGAGCGCCCTGGGGACGGGAGGGAGGACTTTGCCGGCCTGGCTGTCCGTCCCGATGGCTTCGGTTATTCTTACTGTTCCGGGCAGAGTGGGAAGAGGGCGGAGCAGTATATGTATACTCCTTGTAAGGAGTATCCTTATAAGGAGTATTTTTGTAAATATTATTTTCATATAGATCAATGTCAGGCTCTTCCTCGTCAAAATCCAATGATATCGCCGGAAGATCGTCTGTATAAGTCACTTCAAAGTCATCGCCAAAATGTTCGGTATATCCTCTTGGCGCCGGTTTTCTTTTTGTCATGGCTGACCTCCTTTTATATTATATATCTATGTTATCCCGCTCAAGTTCTTTCAATCTTTTATTAATCTTTTTTGCTTCATTTCGGTGAAAGAGATAGAAACAGAACCAGATTATCATGAAAATAACACATGAGGACAAAAATTGCAAGACGGTACGGAGGATCCTGCCCTGATAAAAGGGAATCCAGCCTAAATAAATTCCGGTAGGATAAAAAACGCCCATCCCAACACAAAAATGGATTACTACTTTCCAAAACCTAGAAGGACATACCGAAAAAATCTGCCATCCATAAAGAAAAGTATTTACGAATCGCGGGTGTTCCGATAAAATAGAACGAGGAGTAAATATAGTATTTTGGAGGAAAATAAAATGGCAAACCCAGTAGTAACAATTGAAATGGAAAACGGCGACGTGATCAAGGCAGAGCTTTATCCGGAGATTGCACCGAATACGGTAAATAATTTTATCTCTTTGGTAAAGAATGGATTCTACGACGGTCTGATCTTCCACCGCGTTATAAGCGGATTCATGATCCAGGGCGGATGTCCTGACGGAAGCGGGGCAGGCGGTCCGGGATACTCCATTAAGGGAGAATTTAAGCAGAATGGATTTGAAAATGAGCTGAAACACGAACCGGGTGTGATTTCTATGGCACGTACAATGGATCCGAATTCGGCGGGCTCGCAGTTTTTCATCATGCATAAGACTTCCCCGCATTTGGACGGCGCATACGCGGCGTTCGGCAAGGTGACGGAAGGCATGGAAGCGGTAAACAAGATCGCAGAGTGCCAGACGGACTACAGCGATAGGCCGGTTGAGGAGCAAAAAATGAAGAAGGTGACGGTAGAGCTGTTCGGAGAAGAATACCCGGAACCGGAGAAATGTTAAAATTAGATCAGTAAAAAAAGAAAAAAATAAGGATAACACCCCGCAGAAGGCAAAGAAACGGTCCCATGCGGGGTATTTTTATTATGAATCAATATGATATTGGGGGCAAAAGACGCCTTACGGATTATTAAATTATTTATGATTATCCTCCAGTTTTATATTGCTGTTTAAAAAGGAATATGGTAATATAGAGGAAATAAATTTCATATATAAAATATTTATTTCATATATGAAATAAATGCGTGAGGAGGAATTATTATGGTAAGAAAACCGGTTTTAGGGCTTATCGGATTTTCAGACGGGGATCCGGAAGTACATGCACAGCTTAAAGAGATCGTGCAGGCGCAGGTGGATGTAATCGAGGAGGAGCTTAAAAAAGACGGGACGGTGGAGGTTATCACGGCGGACCGTCTTGTTGACAGCGTCCAGGCCGCTAAGGAAGAAGCAGAGAAATTGAAAGCAAAAGGAGTGGACGGAACCATTTTTTCATACGGGGTCTTTGCGTTCCCTAATTTTTCAGCGATTGCGGCACAAAACGGGAAAGGTCCGTTCATGCTTGCGGCGAACTTAAATCCTGATTGGCCGGGAATGGTGGCCATGCTTGCGGCGGGGGGCGCTCTGCATCATCTGGGGATTGAACATTTTCGGGCGGCAGGGGATTTCCGGGATCCGAAGGTACTGGGGAAATTAGTCCGTTTTGGAAAATGCGCGAAAGTTGTGTCTGCACTAAACGGGCAGAAATACGGTCTTCTTGGCGGCAGAAGTCTGGGAATGTACAGCGCTACCGTCAGCATGCAGGACTGGGAGAAAAAGTTCGGCGTGGATGTGGACCATATGGACCAGTCTGAGATTCTGCGAAAGGCGGCGCAGGTTCCGGAAAAACAGGTAGAAAAAGCATTTCAGTGGCTTACAGACAATGTGGGGAAGATTGCCTATGACGGCGACAGGCTGACTAAGGAGAAGCTGAAAGAACAGATTCGCCACTACGAGGCGACAAAAGCTATCGTAAAAGAGAATGGCTATGATTTTATTGGAGTAAAATGCCACTATGAGATGAGCCGCCATTACTGTACGGAATGCTTAAGCGCTGCATTTATGAACGACCCGTATGACTGGGACGGCCCGAAGGAGCCTTGTGTCTGCGCATGCGAGGCGGATTCGGACGCTGCCCTTACGATGCAGATGCTGAAACTTCTTACAAATGATCCGGTCATATTTATGGACATCCGCCATTATGACGCAGAGAATGACGTCATGATTTTCTGCAACTGCGGATCCCAGTCTACATACTATGCGACAGGGACAAAGGACTATAAGGCGAACCTGGCAAAAACGACTCTGTATCCCTGCCTGGAAATCTACGCAGGCGGCGGATGCCACGTAAATTTACAGACAAAGCCAGGGACGGCGACGATCGCGCGGTTAAACCGTTATGAAGGGAAATACCGGATGACGATCATTCCGGCAGAGTTTGTTGAGATGCCAAAAGAAAAGGAAGCTGAGACAACAAAAGAATGGCCGCATGTGTTTGCAAAACTGCCTTTTGACCATGAGATTTTTTTGGAGAATTTTGACTCGAACCATTGCCATGCAGTGTATTGTAATCATGTGGAAGAACTGAAGATGATCTGCAGGATGTTAGAGATAGACGTGGAACTTTTAGGGGAATAAAAGAGCGAAACGTACGTATGAGAAAGATTTGTTATCTGGCCAGATACAAATATAAAAAGCGGGATACCGCAGACAAACCT
>CAMNWW010000253.1 GCA_946566415.1 uncultured Lachnospiraceae bacterium
TCAAGGCTTTTACGCCCGAAAAGTCTTTGACAATATGGTTCATCTCCAGAATATACTCTGACATTTCTTCAACTCCTTTCCTTTATTTTGCATTCATGATCTCTTCTTCTTTATAGTAGCCGCTGTCGATGACAAGCTCTTTATAATTGTCCTTATCCAGTGACAATGGCTCGCACAGGTAAGACGGCACGACCATCTTCCCGTTATCGTAAGTCTCGGTATCGTTGACCTCCGGCTCGCTGCCCTCGCTCACTGCCTTTACCATCCCGGCGCATTTCTCCGCCAGAAGCCCGGTGTCCTTAAAGATCGTGGCCGTCTGCTTGCCGTCGATGATATTCTTCACTGCCATGACCTCCGCGTCCTGCCCAGTGATGATCGGCCAGTCCTCTTCGCTGTACCCGGCCGCCTCCAGGGCCGCCTTGATCCCGTAGGCAAATCCGTCAAATGCGGAACAAGCGATATCAAGATCTTCGTCTGCGTAGAAACCTGTCAGGAAGTTTTCACAGTTCTGCTGCGCTGTCTCCTGAGACCATCTAAGGATACATGTATCCTCGAAAGATGTTCTTCCGGACTTACATACCAAAGTTCCGTTGTCAAGGTATTTCTGAAGCACGCCCATAACGCCCTTATGGAGAAGAACTGCATTGTTGTCATCCGGAGATCCCATGAAGAATTCGATTGTCTGCGGCTCTGTAGCTGTAGCAAGGCCTGCTTTTTCTTCGATGTATTCGCCGATCTTTCTTCCTACGCCTTCGTTATCGAAAGATGCGTAGTAGCTGACGGCATCTGTAGACATAAGCAGACGGTCGTAAGCAATGACCGGAATGTTAGCTTCTTTTGCCTGATCCAGCACGTTTACAAGCGCTTCAGAGTCGATAGACGCGATTACCAGACAGTCTACCTGCTGTGCGATCATTGTCTCAAGCTGGCTGGTCTGTGCCTGGATATCATCCTCTGCATACTGAAGGTCTACTTCGTAGCCCAAAGCTTCCAGCTGCTTTTTCATATTCTCGCCGTCTTTGATCCATCTCTCAGAACTCTGGGTCGGCATTGCAACGCCGACTTTCTTACCGTTGCTTTCTGCCTTCTCTTCGCTGCCGCTGTCGCTTCCGCTTCCACTGTCGCTGCTGCTGCCGCTGTCGTTGCTTCCGCATCCTGTCAGCGCAAGTGCAAATACCATCGTTGCCGCGAGAATCATGCTGAGAATTCTCTTTTTCATTCTTTGTTTCCTCCTTTTTTTAAGCTGCCGTTTGCCGTACGATCTCGCTTGTACTCTTTTTGGCACGCTTTTTGTTTGTAGTTATAATATACATTACAACTTCACTTTTTTCAACCCGTAATATATACCAAATTAAGGTATAACTTTTTGTACAAATTTTAAACTTGTATTTTTTATGGTTAAATTTGTATATGTACATATTTGCTATTTTTTCATACTTTGTTAACAAATTGCACAAAAAAGTAATATTATTGATTCCTCTTTTTTGACATGGGAAAAGCACGCTGAAATTTGTCCTTTCATAGACTATAGTAATTACACTGCGAGGTGTTACCTTTTGAAATCTTTTCCTCCTCCTCTCACTGCAGATGAAGAAGCCTTTTATTTGCAAAAATATACGGAGGGCGATCCGGAAGCAAAACGTATCCTCATCGAACGAAACCTGCGTCTTGTGGCGCACGTGATCAAAAAATACCAGCATCTGGAGGATGACCCGGAAGATCTTCTCTCCATTGGAACGATCGGCCTCATAAAAGCCGTCACAACTTTCAATACCGAAAAAAATACACGGCTCGCAACTTATGCCTGCCGCTGTATAGAAAATGAGATTTTGATGATGCTCCGCGGCAAACGCAAGACGAGCCGCGAAACTTCTCTCTATGAACCGATCGGTACAGACCGGGAAGGCAACGAGATTCATTTGTACGATATCATTGAATCCGACGAACCTGACGCCTGTTCCAAAATTTCAGCTAAAAACGACGTGAGGCTCCTGTACTCTAAGGTCGAATCAGAGCTGACGCCCAGGGAACACCTGGTACTGAAAATGCGGTACGGTCTTTACAACGGAGAAGAGTATACACAGCGGGATATTGCAAAACAGATCGGAATCTCCCGCTCTTATGTCTCCCGTATTGAAAAGAGCGCCATTGAAAAGCTGCGCCCCTTCTTCTAGGCATTAACACATAGGCGCAAAAAAAGGAGGACCAAAGTCCTCCTGGTACATAGTATATCATTTATCACATTTCCTACATTCCATACAACAAACTCCCATCTACAGCCATTGAAACAACAAGAATGCATATCCCCAGCGCGGCCAGCCCTCCGCTGAACAACATAAGCGCAAGAAAGTCCGCCTTTTTCCTCCTTGGAAGGAACCCGTCCCGGTATCCCGCCTGCCCTTTGCGGAGCAAATAATCTCCGGCATAGAGAAGGAAAGGGGCCGATGAACCGTACAACATATAAATACCGACTGTTGCAAGCGGAACCTGCCCGGCGGTATAGGCGGCGCCTGTGTCTATCCCGATGCCCTGCCCCGCTCCGAAAAGGAACTGGATTAAAAGAACCGGCACAAGATTGTTCACTAAATGGAAAAACATATTATAGAACATATTATCCGTTACTACCAGCAGATACCCCATGCCGACGCCCAAAATCGCCGTCGGCACAAACCGCCAGATACTTCCGTGGAACGCGCCGAAGACAAAAGAAACCACCAAAATTCCAACCCAGGGGCTCCTCATTTCCCGGAAAGCAGAGAACATTGCGCCTCGAAAGGCCATCTCTTCACATACTGCAGGCGTCACACATACAAGTATGACGGCAGCCGCCAAAGTCACCCCCGACGCCATACTGTTCACCCCGCCTGAAGCCTCCGCCATCTTCTGCGGAAATACATAGAGCATAATGCTGGAAGGAATCATAGCGGCAAAAAAGGACCCCATCCAGAACACTAATGTTCCGGCCGTCTTAGCCAACTTGGGTTTTTTAAATGGAAATACCCTCTTTAAATCCGCCCGGAACACGAACGCTATCGCCACCGCGATCAGTACGAGTAGTCCCTCATAAAAGAGGACTCCCCATTCTCCCATATTCCATACAATTTTTCCGCTGAGCCAGAAAATGTCCAGCCCGTAGAGAATCACCAGAATTATTGCTACATAAGGCTTCATCGGTCTTTTATTCATTCGTTATCCATCTCTTTTCTTCTCAGTATATCATACTTCTCTATACTCTTCTTGCATCCGGACAAGGTCACGTAGAGCGTCTGTTTGGGATGCGGGGCGCTGTCCTGCTCCTGTCCCTCGGTATTTACTATTTTTTCTACTGTGACAAGAAGGTTCTCTCCGTCCGGTTTCATAACCTCGATCGTATCTCCTGTGCAGAACTTATTTCTCTGTTCAATCCGGACCGTATTTTCTTTTACTTCTTCCACAATGCCCAAGTACGTATATTCCTTGATATACGTGCTGTTATCGTAGATCTGCGCTTCATCTTTCGGTTTTCCGAAAAAGAAGCCTGTTGTGAACTGCCGGTAGGTACAGTTGGATATCTGTTCGAGATACCAAGGCATATGTTCCCTGTAAATTTCAGGATCCTTCTGATAATCGTCGATCGCCTTCCGGTAAGTCCGCGCCATCACCGCAACATACAAGGCGGTCTTCATCCTTCCTTCGATTTTAAAACTGTCAATTCCGGCTTCCATCAGCTCCGGAATGTGTCCGATCATGCAGAGATCTTTGGAGTTAAAAATGAACGTTCCTCTCTCATTCTCA
>CAMNWW010000254.1 GCA_946566415.1 uncultured Lachnospiraceae bacterium
TTCCGACCTATACGTCAATATCGACCCAATCGTATCCCAGATATGTGACAAACGCTTCCTTAAGAATCTCCTTCATATGACCTGCGCCCACGGACGTATGGTGCTTAAAACCGCCCCTTGCCAGACGGATCAGCTTATTCTGCATATCCGGAATTTCACAGACCGCCGCACATCCAAAAAATTCATCCTCGATGACATCTTCCGTAAATCTTGCCTCCGAAGCGTACACAATAATCTTTCCGTCCTTGGTCTGACAGTTGGATATCGTGATATCTCCCGCCTTCATACGCCCCTCGCAGGTCCCGCAGCCGCTCCCCGCGTCCGTCTTATCGAACATCTTATGACTCGTGACTCTGCCTTTATCCGTCATCAAAGAATTGGGAACCGGTCCGCAGTGGAACAGGATTACCTTATTCTCGTCGTCGCCGTAATTATTATTCCAATCCAAAACCGTAGTCGGCGTTTCGCTGGCCAGGGCCATGGCGCGCATGGTAACCGCCGAACACATGTCAATCTCGCAGGACGCGGTGATTCCACGGTCGTTCAGCTCCGAAAGAAGCACGCACGGACATACTCTCAGAATCTCCTCCATCTCATTCCAACAGCGCAGCGCCAGTGCGTCCAGATGATATACCTCAATGTACTCGTCAATGACGACTGAAATCTTAGCTAATGTGTTCTTCTTTTCCTCCGATACGCATGAAAAATCTGTGTAGGCTTCCAGCGCCGCCTTCTTTGCGGTCACTTTTTCATCATCGTCCGACAGCTTCCCGACCTTGAACACCAGCTCGGACAGATCAAAGGATTCTACATTGACGCCGTATTTCTGCATGGCGATCTCATCAAAACGAACCGTCTTAAACGCTGTGGTCCTGGCGCCGATACATCCGATATTGCACCGCTTCATTCCGTTCACCACACGGCAGATAGCGGCAAAGTCTCTCAGGTTTTCCGCAAATTTCTCGCTTAAAGGATGCACCACATGAGGCTTCATAACCGTGAACGGCACCTGGTACTGGGTAAATACATCCGTCACCGAGAATTTACCGCAGAAAGCGTCTCTCCTGTGTGCAAAAATCCATTTTCCCGATTTCATCCGGGTACGCCTGCATCAAAATGGGAACGCCCGCGTCCTGAAGCGCGGTGATCGCTCCGTTTTCGTCCGCGAAAATAGGCATAGAAAAAATCACGCCGTCGTACTTCCTTTCATGCTCCTTCAGCCATTTTGCATACAGAAGTCCCTCGTCCCTGGTTTCCACGCCGCCGTAACGCGTCAGATTTGCATCCATGGCAATATAGCCATAGCCTGCGTCCGTCACGGCTTTTATCATATCCTCCCTCGCACCGTAAATCAGTTCTCCCGGCATAAATCCCCTGTTGCAAAAGCAAAGTGCGAATGTCATCTTCCTCATGGCAAATTCCTCCTTACCGTCCGCTTTTCGGACATTTCCTTTTCTCCTATTGTAAATCCATTTTTCAATGGAATATAGAGACTTCTGTTCGTTTTACTTTGAATTTGTCCGCAGTGCTGATATAATATCCATAAGAACAAGCAGTGCGACGAGGTGCCTATTATGATTTCCACTTTCAATCTATCCAAACTAAATTCCCTTTTGAGGGACTTTTACAACATTACCCGAATCCGCATCACCGTTTTCGACGACTCCTTCCATGAGCTGACCGCTTACCCGGAGCATATTGCGCCCTTCTGCAAGATCGTACGGTCCGACCCCCACGCTGCCAAGGAGTGCGCCCTCTGCGACGCCCATGCCTGTAAAAAAGCCTCCCGGCAGCGCTCCCCTTACACCTATCAGTGCCATGCCGGGCTTACCGAAAGCATCGTCCCCCTGCACCTTGGCAACATCGTGATCGGCTATCTGTTCTTCGGCCATGTATTTTCTTACCCTACGCACGAAGCAGGATGGAAAAATATCCAGGAAAAATGCTGCCGCTATCACATTGACATGGATTCCTTAAAGACTGCATGCCGGAAGTGTCCGATCATACCGGAAGATTATATTGTTTCCGCTTCGCAGATCATGCAGGCCGTCGCCGCCTATCTCTGCCTGGAACGCATGGCCGTCCTGCGCCGTAAAGAGCTTCCGGTTCAGATCGATGAATATATCAGCGCACATTATACAGAAAACATCGACGCACTTACCCTATGCCGCCATTTTCAGATCGGCAGGACGTACCTGTATGAGATCTCTGAACAAAATTATGGCTGCGGTATCGCCGGACATATCCGGAACCTGCGCATAGAAAAGGCAAAGACCCTTCTCGCCGACCATCCGGAAATGAAGATCAGCTCGATCGCCTCTGCCTGTGGATTTTCTGATTATAATTATTTTATCACTGTGTTCAAAAGAGTTACAGGAATGCCGCCGAACAGATACCGTATGCGGATAAAGAAGGATTTTGAAAATCTGCCTATATAAATCCTCCCAGGAAATCTACTCCGCCACAAAGCCATACGTTACCGTTCCCTGCTCCCATTCCGCGGTCACTTCATATACAGAGTCCTTCCTCGCATTCCGAAGAACCGCCTCTTTCTTCTCCAGATCAACCTTCTGCCCCTCGCCCTCGCCGGCGTCTTCTGCTTTCATTCCCTTATCCCAGCGCCTTACCTTCACACTTTTTGGGCTTTTGGAAAAGAACAGTTTTATGTCTGCGGTCTCTTCATCCAGACGAATCGGCTCCGTTTCTTTCATGTCCAGCACATGCGTCCCACATGCTATGATACTTTCTTTCTCACCATTTGCCGTCTCATAAGACCATTCATAACCCAAAGGCTCTGTCATAACTGTCACCACGCTATCCATACGCCGATTTTCCACATTCATGAATGGGATCTCCGACGGATCCGGCTCTTGATATATCTGCGCCAAAATATCTTTATACGGTTCGGTGTCCTGCGCGTCTCCGTCTTGGATCCGCCTTACCTCTGTGATGGCAGGATATTGTGCCGGGTAGCTTTCCATCACAATTCCTTCTCCATAGAAAGCAAATATGTCGCCGTCCCCCATATCCTCCAATCCAAATTTTTCACCATTTTCATCAAAGATATTATCTTCCGGTATATAAACATAAAAAGGCGACTCTGTTTCCGGTTCTATAAACAGCATTCCTTCTTCCCCAAATGTAAGAAGCATCCCCTCGACCACTTTTTCATTCTCAGAAATCCTTGCCTTTGCCGAGTCTTTTCCTTTCGACGGATTTTCAGTGTTCCCATCAACCTCTTTCTTCTGGCATCCGCCTGCAAACAGTATACACAGAACTAAAACGGACGAAAACAACGACCTGCCTATCATTTTCTTTTTTCTCATATTCAAATCCCTCCTAATCCCCAGACTCCCTCTACCGATATTATTGCACATTTCTCCAAGAAATAAATGATCAATCACGAAAATTCTACAAAAGAAACTTGAAGAATTAATAAAAATGATAGAATTAAAAGAAAAACTCTCAATGACGTTGAGAGTTTTTCAAAAATACACGAGTTGCGGATAAAGGCATAGAAAGATTATGAGGAACGGTGACAACCGCTATTCTCCCAGCATATATCGCTGAAATTCCAGGGCCTTTTTTGCATCCAGGTCTAATCTTTTTTCACTACTGTCAGGTATGATTTCCCGCCATACCTTGACGTCCTTTCCCACCTGTCCCCCCGGCATCACGAAGGGTTCCATGACAACGGCCCCGTCATACTCGATTTCTTTTAACGCATCGTGGATTTCCCTCCAGGG
>CAMNWW010000255.1 GCA_946566415.1 uncultured Lachnospiraceae bacterium
GAAGCCCTGAAAGCGGAGAAGATCAACAAAGTCTCCCTTATCGCATGTACAAAAAATGATATTGGAAATGCATTCTGGAATACGATCGGCTGGACCCGCAGGATGGATTTGAATTATTATGATTTTACTTTAAATGAGAAAAATATCACCGCATTTATCGAAAAGGGGGAATAAAGATGGAAAAGAGAGCAGAAGGCGGAGTTACGGCTCCGAAAGGATTTGAGGCGGCGGCAGCGGCGGCAAAAATCAAATACCAGGACCGGACGGATATGGCGATGATCTACAGCCAGGCGCCGTGTGTCTGTGCAGGAACATTTACAACGAACGTGGTAAAAGCCGCCTGTGTGAAATGGGATCAGAAGGTAGTGTCTTCAGGAAAGAAAGTACAGGCAGTGGTCGCGAATTCTGGAATCGCCAATGCATGTACGGGGGCCGAAGGATTTCTCTATTGTCAGGAAACGGCAGACGCAGTTTCAGAATCACTTGGCATTTCCGCGGACAGCGTGCTCATCGGCTCGACGGGAGTGATCGGAAAACAGCTTCCTATGGATCGTGTCAAAGCAGGAATTCAGATGCTTGCAGCAAAAAAAAGCACGGCCATAGAACAGGGTACGGAGGCGGCAAAAGCGATCATGACGACGGATACATGCGAGAAACAGATCGCCGTGCAGCTTAAGGTCGGCAAAAAGACGGTTACGATCGGAGGGATGGCAAAAGGATCCGGAATGATCCATCCGAATATGTGTACGATGCTCAGCTTTATCACAACCGACGCGGCGATATCCAGGGAAGCCCTGCAAAAAGCGCTCAGTGAGGATGTAAAGGATACCTATAATATGATATCAGTAGACGGAGATACCTCCACGAATGATACTGTCCTGGCGCTGGCGAACGGTATGGCGGGAAATGAAGAGATCCAAGTAGATTCTGACAGCTATTCCGTTTTTTCAGAAGCGCTCCACGAGGTAAATGAGTATCTTGCGAAAAAAATCGCCGGGGACGGGGAGGGCGCCACAGCTCTCCTGGAGGTGAAGGTTATCCATGCGGATACGAAAGAGAACGCGAAACGGATGGCAAAATCGGTCGCCTGCTCCAGCCTTACGAAGACAGCCATTGCAGGCCATGACGCGAACTGGGGGCGGATTCTCTGCGCGATGGGGTATTCAGGGGCCAAGTTCGACCCGGAGAAGGTAGACCTGTCCTTTTCCAGTGAAGCGGGAGATATTCAGATTACGAAAAATGGGACCGCCACGGACTACAGCGAGCAGGAGGCGACAAAGATCCTCTCCTGTGCAAAGATCCGGATGGTCGCGGATGTGAAGATGGGCGAGGCCGAGGCAACGGCGTGGGGATGTGACCTGACCCATGATTATATCCGTATTAATGCGGATTACAGAAGTTAAGAGGGAGAAGATGCGGCTATGAATCAGAATATGCAGAAATATCTGGATAAAGCGGAGGTCTTGATTGAAGCCCTTCCCTATATTCAGCGGTTTAACAGAAAAATCATTGTTGTCAAATACGGCGGCAGCGCCATGATCGACGAGGAGCTGGAGCAGAATGTGATCAAGGACGTTACCCTCTTAAAGCTCACGGGTTTTAAACCGATCATCGTACACGGCGGAGGGAAAGAGATCAGCCGCTGGGTGAACAAGGTCGGCATGGAGCCGCGTTTCGTAGGAGGCCTTCGGGTCACGGATGCAGAAACCATGGAAGTGGCGGAAATGGTTCTAAACAAAGTGAATAAGAATTTGGTCCGTATGGTAGAACAATTGGGCGTGCGCGCTATTGGGATCAGCGGGAAAGACGGCGCGCTCCTTAGGGTAGATAAGAAATGCGTGGACGGGGAGGACATCGGTTTTGTAGGGGATATCAAGTCTGTCAATGCAGAGATTCTTCTGGACCTTCTGGAGAAGGACTTCCTGCCGATCGTCTGTCCGGTAGGATTGGACGACGACTATCATACATATAATATCAATGCGGACGACGCGGCTTATGCGATCGCCAAAGCGGTCCATGCAGAAAAACTGGCGTTTCTTTCCGACATTGAAGGCGTCTACACCAACTACGAGGATAAAGGGACGTTAACCCATTCTCTGACAGCCGATGAGGCGATGGAGCTAATCCGAGGAGGAAGCGTAAGCGGGGGAATGATCCCGAAGCTGGAGAACTGTGTGGGAGCGATCAGGAACGGAGTATCCAGAGTGCATATATTGGATGGACGGATTCCGCACTGCCTGCTTTTGGAGATATTTACCAAGCAGGGGATCGGGACAGTCATTCTTGGGAATCATGAGACAGAGTAGGAGGCGGTACGATGGAAAATCAATACATGAAAGATACAGAAGAAGGGCTTCTTAAGACCTATAACCGCTTTCCGGTGGTATTTGACCATGGGGAAGGGGTGTATCTCTATGATACGGACGGAAAGAAATACCTGGATTTTGCCGCGGGGATTGCAGTGAATTCCCTGGGATATGGAAATGCAGAATTTACAGATGCGGTGAAGGCGCAGGTGGATAAGCTAATTCATATATCTAACCTATATTATAATACAGCCTGCGGAGCGGCGGCCCTTGCACTGGGGAAAATTTCCCAGATGGATAAGGTATTTTTCACCAACAGCGGGACCGAAGCGGTGGAAGGCGCGCTCAAGGCGGCGAGAAAATATGCGTATGAGAAGAAGAGCGGCCGTTATGAGTTTATCGCTATGGAGGATGCGTTCCACGGCAGGACCATGGGGGCAGTTTCCGTTACGGGACATAAGGAATATAGAGAGCCGTTTGAGCCTATGGTGGGCGGCGTACATTTTGCAAAATATAATGATCTGGAAAGTGTAAAGTCGCTGGTAAACGGCAAGACCTGTGCAATTATTCTGGAGACGATTCAGGGAGAAGGGGGTATCACTCCTGCAGAGCCAAAGTTTCTCGAAGGAATCCGCAAGATCTGCGACGACAATGATATTCTTTTAATCCTGGATGAAATCCAGTGCGGGATGGGGCGTAGCGGTTCCTATTTCGCGTGGCAGCAGATGGGCGTAAAGCCGGACATCATGACCATGGCAAAAGCCATTGGAAACGGTATACCGGTAGGCGCGTTTGCCGTAACGGACAGGGTCGCAAAGTATTCTTTAAAGCCGGGAGACCACGGCACAACATACGGCGGGAATCCTCTGGCGTGCGCGGCGGTGAAGACGGTTATCGACCTGTTTGAGAAAAATAAGATCGTGGAGCATGTAGGTGAGATCGCTCCGTATTTGACACAGAAGCTTGAAGAAATCGTAGAAGAATGCGAGTGCGCCGTAGAAGTCAGAGGAAGAGGCCTGATCCAGGGGCTTAAGATCACAAAACCGGTGGGTGAAGTGACGGCGAAGGCGCTTAAGGAAGGATTGGTCGTCATCAGCGCGGGGAAAGACGTCCTGCGGATGATCCCGCCGCTGATTATCGGGCGGGAACATGTGGATGAGATGGCGGAAAAATTGAAGAAGGCGCTTGGGTAGGACTGACGCCGAGAATAAATAGGCAATTGGAATCCTGGTATTCAGATTAGTGGGGTACCTGGATTCCAATTGCCAGAGGTAAGATTTCCTTTTGGCAGAATGACTAAATCGTGTACGTGTTTTTGCCGAAAGATTCGCGTTCCCTATTAAGTAAAAGGAGAATGGGGGCGATTTCATCATCCAAAAGTTTGTTATATTCGTCAAATCATAAGACGTT
>CAMNWW010000256.1 GCA_946566415.1 uncultured Lachnospiraceae bacterium
ATCAATCTTCTTTATAACATTGTGGATAGGATTTATATCGGCCACATACCCGGCTACGGGGATATGGCGCTTACTGGGGTGGGAGTAACGCTCCCTATTATTATGATCATTTCCGCATTCAGTGCATTTGTGGGGATGGGAGGAGCGCCGCTGGCATCGATCGAACTTGGTAAAAGGGATTATGAGAAGGCGGAGAAGATCCTGGGGACGGGTACCGTACTCCTGATCGGTTTTGCGATCGTGCTGACCACTGTTTTTCTCGCAGCAAAGACGCCTGTTCTTTATCTGTTCGGAGCAACTGAAAATACGATCCTTTATGCAGAACAGTATATTGGAATTTATCTTCTGGGGACAATATTTGTCCAGTTCTCGCTGGGGCTCAACACCTTTATCAGCGCGCAGGGCAACGCGAAGACCGCTATGCTGTCAGTATTGATCGGAGCGGTTATAAATATCGTTCTGGATCCCATCCTTATTTTTGGGTTCCATCTAGGCGTGCGCGGGGCGGCTATTGCAACCATATGCTCCCAGGCGGTAAGCGCGGCGTGGATCGTTCGTTTTCTTTGTTCAGATAAGAGTGTGATCCGGATTCGGAAACAGAAACTTAGACTGGAATCGGCAGTAGTCGGGCGAATTGCGGCCCTTGGTATTTCTCCGTTTATAATGCAGAGCACCGAGAGTTTGGTAATGATTACCCTGAACAGCGGTCTTAAGACTTACGGGGGAGATTTATATGTAGGCTCCATGTCGATCCTGAACAGCGTCATGCAGATCGTGTCTGTACCGCTGCAAGGCCTGAATCAGGGAATCCAGCCGATTATCAGCTACAACTACGGTGCAGGCAATAAGGACAGGGTACTGAAAGCCTTCAAATTGATGCTTACGATCTGTCTTACAGGCACCATAGTCTTTTGCGGAACGGCGATTCTGTTCCCACAGATATTCAGCTCCATTTTTACTGACCAGGAAGAGCTGCGCGCAATTACGAACCAGGTTATGCCGGTATACCTCCTTGGAATGACGGTTTTCGGAATCCAGATGGCATGCCAGTCTACCTTTATTGCGCTGGGACAGGCAAAGGTTTCCTTATTTATCGCACTTCTCAGGAAAGTAATCCTATTGATACCGCTGGCGATCGTACTTCCGCGATTCTTTGGAGTGATGGGAATATATTATGCGGAACCAGTTGCGGATATCATTTCTGTTGTTACAACGGCGATCCTATTTGTCGTTACGCTTAGAAAACTTTTGAAACAATGGGGAAACGACTCGAAAAATTGATAAAACGCCCGTTATCCGGACCCTTGGTCTTGATCCGATAACGGGCGTCTGTCTTTAATAAACGTATTAAGTTTACAGTGTAAAAGCTCCCAGGGCGCTGGCTACAGAGCTGATCAAAATAGCCAAAAGCAGCCAAGGCGCGACCCACTTGATCATCACACGGAACATACCTTCTGCTTTGAACGTTCCGTCAGTTTCCTTCACCTCGTCCACAATGATCTGCGGTTTCACGACAAAACCGATAAAAATACAGGTAAAGATGGCGACGATCGGCATCAGCACACTGTTGCTTATAAAGTCCATGATATCCAGGATAGACAAGTTGTTCCAGGTAATATTTCCCAGAAGTCCGAAACCCAGAGAGGATGGAAGTCCAAGCATAAACGAAAAGGCGAGCACGCCAAGACCGGCGGTAAGCCGTTTGCAGTGCAGGGTATCCATCACGATGGAAACGATCGTCTCCATCAAGGAAATCGCAGATGTCAGCGCGGCAAAAAACACCAGAAGGAAGAACACGATCCCGATTACACGTCCCATGGGCATATGGTTGAAAACCTTGGGAAGCGTGATGAACATCAGTCCGGGACCTGCCTTGAGGGCTGATTTATCCCCTCCAGAAAAAGCGAATACGGCAGGGATGATCATCATGCCGGCAAGGAAAGCGATCCCGGTGTCAAAAATCTCGATCTGACGGACCGACTTTTCCAGATGATTTTCTTTCTTCATATAAGAACCGTAAGTTACCATGATCCCCATTGCCAGGGACATAGAATAGAAGAGCTGTCCCATGGCGGCCAGAACGGTCTTGACAGAGAAATCTTCCAAATTTGGCTTGATGTAGTAGACAACTCCCTCCATGGCCCCGTCGATCGTACAGGAATAGACGGCGATGAACAGCGTGAGAACGACCAGAACCGGCATCATGAGTTTACTGACGCGCTCGATTCCCTGCTCAACGCCCAGGATTACGACGATCGCGGTGAGTCCCAGAAAAAGACTGAACCATAAGATCGGACCTCCGGTCTGGGAAATGAAGCCTGTAAAATATCCGTCCTGAGCGGAATCTGCCATTTCCCCGCTGATAAATACCGATAAATATTTACAGACCCATCCTCCAATCACAGAATAATATGGGAAAATAATGACTGGCACAATGGATGCCAGGACGCCCAGAAACTTGAACTTCTTATTCAGCGCGGAAAAGGCGCCGATGGCGCTGAGGCCTGTCTTACGTCCCAGAGAAACCTCTGCGATCATCAAGGTGAATCCGAAAGTGACGGCCAGAATCAAATAAATCAGTAAAAAAGTCCCCCCGCCGTATTGTGCGGCAAGATAGGGAAAACGCCAGATGTTTCCCAATCCTACAGCAGAACCGGCAGCCGCCAGCACAAATCCGAGCCTGCTGGAAAAGCTGCTTCTCTCTTGCATGATAAAACCTCCTGAAATAAAATTAAAACTATAATTTATAGTGTATCTATTATGCAATTGAAAAGGGGGAAAAGCAAGAAAAAAATGTTGACACGTACGATAAGATATGATAACATTAACAACTGTATGAAGAGAAAAGAAAGCAGAGTGTCCACTCTCACCTCAGCGCAGTCAGGCGGCTCGGGTTTAATATTGTAATTAGAATACCACAAGTGTGGTCTTTTGTGCAATGATAAGTGGATAGTCTGCGGCTATTCACTATTTTATTGGTTAGAGTTCACTTGACAAGACTGCGTTTTGCGAATGGCGCAAAAGTGAACGAACCATGGGTATCACGGGGTGGAATGTATTTTGCCCAATATCATTTTATAATGGAGGTGCACTACAATTAGCGATTTAATGATCAATGAACAAATCCGCGACAAAGAGGTACGTGTGGTTAGTGAGAGTGGGGAACAATTAGGTATTATGTCAGCGAGAGAGGCTATGAAGCTGGCGCAGGAAGCGGAACTGGATCTGGTTAAGATCGCTCCGACAGCAAGACCGCCGGTGTGCAAGATTATCGATTATGGAAAGTATCGGTATGAGCAGACGAGGAAGGAAAAAGAGGCTAAGAAGAAACAAAGGACTGTCGAGCTGAAGGAAGTGCGGCTCTCACCGAATATTGATACGAACGACCTGAACACAAAGATGAATAATGCCAAGAAGTTTATTTCCAAAGGGAATAAGGTCAAGGTAACGCTTCGGTTCCGGGGGCGTGAGATGGCTCATATGCAGCAGAGTAAGCATATTCTGGACGATTTCGCAGAGCTGCTGAAGGATATTGCTGTGGTCGAGAAGCCTGCAAAGCTGGAAGGAAGAAGCCTGAGCATGGTTTTAACTGAAAAACGTTAAAAATAAATCTAATTATAATGAAGGAGGAAGTAATATCATGCCAAAAATTAAAACAAATAGAGCCGCTGCAAAGCGCTTCAAAAAAACTGCAACA
>CAMNWW010000257.1 GCA_946566415.1 uncultured Lachnospiraceae bacterium
TCCTTCCATATATGCTGTAATTACCTCAAAAACATATTCACAATTCCTTGCGATCAGATTAAAGAGATATCTGGTTTTTTGAATCATACTGTCCAAATAACATTCATCATAGGATGGCATTTTCATAACCCCCGCTTTCTTTTCGATATACTATATCATTATCCACTTCTAAAACCGGTTATATCACAGACCCGTAGAATTGAAGTATTTTATTCAGTATATCATTTATCATCTGATAAAACCAGAACAGCAGATAATAAATACATAAATATTCATTACCTGCTGTTCTGATTATTAGAAAATGTCCTTTTTTATTGTCTACTTTTTTTAAACGACACACAGGCGTCGTTGGCGCTTGCAACCGCGATACATTTAATCATAGTATCGACCGTCTGCGTCTCTCCGGGTTCCAGGAACACCTGGGAACCTCCCATGGAGGCCGCGTACTCAGATACAGTGACCGAGTCCTCCAGCTTGATCTGCCCTCTGTCTATCGCGTCAAATATCAAAAGCATCGTCATCACTTTTGTGACGCTGGCGGGCGGGAGCTGTCGGTCCGCCTCTTTTTCGTAGAGTACCTGTCCCCCGGACGCCTCCATAATGATACCTGTTTCCGCAGAAATGTCCGGTCCCGAGGAAGCGCCGGCAGCTTCTTCTTCCTTATCCGTCTTTTTCTCTTCTTTGGTATCTTCTGTCTCTTTTGTTTCTTCATAAATAACCGTATCCCGCAGGGGCATAGCATAGACTGTCTGTGCACAGAAAAATGTGCATACTAATACTGCCAGAAATTTCCGCATAGCGTAAGCTCCTCTTTTATTTCGTCTGTTACTAATTATAGTTCCAAGCGAGTCGGAATATGTGTTTCTATATCAAAATTCCTTACAATTCATGATAAAAATAAGGCTGCGCCCTTGCTGAATTTCCAGCCGGGGCAACAGCCCAAAATGAAGTTTCTGATCTTTAATCCTATCCCTTATATGATAGCCTTCAGGATATTTTATTATATCCATTACCCTTTTCGTTAAACCATTCCAGCGCCTCGCAGATACCCTCCTCTGAGAATGAAAATTCTTGTACCACAAATTTCTCCTTTGGAGTCTTATCATAGCAGAAAGGACCTTCCCATACCGTGCCGAGCAGAACGGTTTTTTCTTCTTTTTTCATTTGCTCAAGGCGAAAATTCATTTTCCCTATACTGCCGTTAAATTTCTGTTTTTTATAGAAATTCAGCGGAAAGAGCTGTACTCGCTTCAACATGCTTTTTATATCCTTGTCTGTTTTGCTTTCTCGAACAACTCGATCAGATAATTTCCAACAATCACCGAGAGTTCAACCACATGACTTTTTAGTTCATTTGGAACGTACCGTCCAAATTCCTGTATCTCATAGGTAAGTTCGCCTGCATAATCAATATCGGCAAGCCCGGCCATCGCCTCCGCCCAGTCTGTGTTTCCGAAGAATGGAAGCAGATGGTCGTCGCTCACACCATGGTTGTCCTGGACATGAACCGCTTTCAGACGGCTTCCGATGCAGTTTAGATTTTTTCTGTGAAAACCGCCCGTAAGATTAGCGTGGCCAAAATCATAGCACACACCGATATGCTCGGAATGAAACGCGTCCGCCAGTTCGCAAAGCTCGCCCATGGAAGAACAAAAAATCCTTTGATATGGTCTTACCTTGTATTCAAAATCATTTTCCAGCGCGATCCCGATTCCTGCTTTTACAGCCTCTTCCACATGAGGGGAATAATATTCCACATTTCTTTTCAGGGATACGGACATATCCTGCCCTGCATCGTAAACTGTTCCCGGATGGGTCACAGTCCACTTAACGCCAAGCATTCCCGACGCCTCAATGGAACGGCGTATCAGCTCCTCCATCAGATCGATCTTACCCTGGTCGGTCGTCCCAAAAATGTCATAATAAGGGAGGTGGGACTGGGTGTACCTCACACCCAGCTTTGCTCCCAATTCTCCCAGTTCATCGACATAGCTTTTCCAGTCGTCATCCCGCATCCGTGACGCCGGGTTCATTGCTTCGCAGAAGTTCAGATCCATCACGCGATAGCCCGCCGCCGCGCACATTTTAATTCCATAGGCCATGGGGTTTTTCTTTCCCCCGGGGCAAAAAGCGGTTATATTGGTTGAGGTTGAAAGTTCCATGGCTCTCCTTTCTCTGTCAAGGACTTAGTTATTCGTCCGGTTATACTGATCCAAAAGGTCGTTCAGAGTTTCGCTCATTTCTTCCACAGCGTCGTCCACACTCATGTTGTTCTCCAGCATATCGGTAACCACATCCTGGATCGCCATATAGAAATCCTGGCTAGGCCCTACCGTCACGCCTACCATGTCACCGCTGGTCTTTTCAAGCTGGTCGATACCCACCTTAAACTGTGGATGCTCCTCAAGGAACGTCTGGTATTCCGGAAGTTCGTTTGCCCCGGTATTTACCGCAAAATATCCTGTTCCCATGGAAAGCTTTGCCTGTGCTTCCGCAGAACATACGTATTTTACAAACTCCCATGCCGCTTTCGCTTTTGCGTCGTCTTTATTGAACATACACAGGGACGCGCCGGATACGGTAGCGCCGTAATTCGCATCATCGTTCACTCTCGGATAGTAAGTGCATCCCAGCTCGAACTTGCCGTCGATCGTGGTAAGCAGCGTATTCAGGTTCGAGGTGGATGTGGTATAGAAAACAAGCTGTCCGGCAAAGAACATATCTGACAATCCGCTTCCGTTATTCGCAACCGCACCCGCATCGTACATCTTCTTCCACTCTGTCAGGAATGTAGCAAGCGTTCCATCTTCATCGCAAACCAGCTTTGTCGCCGTGCCTTTTCTTCCGTTCAAATTATCCACTACGTAAGAAGCATCCGCATCTTTTCCCGGAATCTGCCCGATCCAGTTTGCAAGCGTCGGGGTGTTCGGAATCTGAGCATAAGCGACAAGATCTGCTCCATCCGCATTTTTCTCCGGGAGCTTGGACGCAACTTCTGTGATTTCTGCAAAGGTCGTCGGAGCTTCCGTGATCTTCGCGTCGTCCAGGATGGTCTTGTTATAGTACATGACAGTCGTAGACGCCGGGAACGGCATACCTACCTGCACGCCGTTGAAATTCCAGTTCTTAAGTGGGGCGGACATGATCTGGGACAGATCATAATCTGCGTCGTCCTTCATCGCGTCGTCCACAGTATACGCCTGCTCTGCATTCTGGAAATCCACGATACCTGTCGCGTCCACCTGGATCACATCCGGGAGTTCGTCATATTGCTTACTCTGCAGGACTGTACGTAACTTTTTACTGCTGTCCGCGTAAGCCCCCTGGTAAACAGACTCTACCGTGATCTGTTTCTCCTTGCCCACGCTTTCGTTGAAATCTTTGACGAGTTCGTCCATTACTTTCCCGGCGTCGTCGCTCATGGAGTGCCAAAGGACGATCGTCTGCGGTCCTGCCGCCTCTTCACTTTCTTCTGTTTTGCCGTCGTCTGTTTTTTCAGGCGCCTTTTCTTCTTCCTTGCCCCCGCAGCCTGCAAAAAGTGCGGCCGTCATTGCCAGCGCCAGTATACACGCCAGTAAATTACGTTTTTTCATAATGCTTCCTCCTTTTAATATTTGCTTTTTATTTTTATCTATGCCTAACCGACGATCGCGCCGGAGGTCATCCCTTTTACAATATTCCG
>CAMNWW010000258.1 GCA_946566415.1 uncultured Lachnospiraceae bacterium
AGTCCGGGTTCATGGCGAATCCGAGCTGTATGGATCCGGATACAAGCGAGATCATATTTGCACATTGCACGCTTCCTATTGATATGCCGGACAGCTATACGCTGACCACTCATTTTGAGTCAGGCATCGGCGTGGCGGTAGCATGCGACATCGCGTCCCAGCCTATGACAATCTTCAAATGCGACGATACTCTTACCAGATACTATGCGGGAAGAGCGAATCTTATCGAGACGATGCACAGAAAAGATTTGTGCCGTTCGCAGATGCGCCTGCACTTAGAAGACGGGACAGGATATTTCTCAAGCCATCCGATCAGCAATCACCATATCATCTGCAAAGGTGACTGGAAGGAAGTAATCGACGAATACTTTAGCCAGATGTAACATTGGAAGGAGAGAACATGAAGAAATATCATCGGATATTTGTAGTAGTTGTGGATTCCATGGGGATAGGGGCCATGCCGGATTCCGAGCGGTTCGGGGACGTGGGCGTTAATACGCTTGGACATATCTCAGAGTCTGTGGAGAGCTTTGATATCCCGAATCTTCAAAAACTAGGCCTTGCCAACCTATGTCCTCTAAAACAGGTGGAAGCTGTAGCGCATCCTCTGGGATACCATGCTGTCCTGAAAGAAAAGAGCATGGGCAAAGACACTATGACAGGACACTGGGAGATGATGGGGCTTGAGGTGACAAAGCCGTTCCAGACATTTACGGATACGGGATTTCCGCCGGAACTGATAAGGGAGCTGGAGGAACGCACCGGGAGGAAAGTCATCGGCAATAAAAGCGCCAGCGGGACGGCGATTCTGGATGAACTTGCGGAAGAAGAAATCGCAGAAGGCCACATGATCGTATATACGTCCGCAGATTCTGTGCTTCAGATCTGCGGAAATGAAGAGACTTTCGGGCTGGACGAACTATACCGGTGCTGCGAGATCGCCAGAGAGCTTACCATGCGCGACGAATGGAAAGTAGGACGCGTCATTGCAAGACCGTATGTCGGAAAGAAAAAGGGCGAGTTCGTAAGAACGAGCAACCGTCATGATTACGCTTTGAAGCCCTTTGGAAAGACGGCGCTGAACGTTTTAAAAGAACGGGGATTCGATGTGATTTCCATCGGCAAGATCAATGATATCTTTGTGGGAGAAGGAATTACAAAGGCGTTAAAGTCCGTAAGCTCCGTTCACGGGATGGAGCAGACGATAGAGACAGCGGAGGAGGATTTCCACGGGCTTTGCTTCGTCAATCTGGTAGATTTTGACGCACTCTGGGGACACAGGCGCGATCCGGTAGGTTATGCTCGGGAAATCGAACGATTCGATGTAAAGCTGGGGGAATTACTCGATAAGCTGAGAGAAGACGATCTTTTGATTATCACGGCGGACCACGGGAATGATCCTACGTATTCAGGGACGGACCATACGCGGGAAATGGTTCCGTTTCTGGCATACTCTAAGTCCATGGAAGGAAGCGGGAAGCTTGATACGGCCGACACATTCGCGGTGATCGGCGCGACGGTCGCAGACAATTTCGGCGTATCTATGCCGGAGGATACGATCGGCGTTTCATGGATGGATAAGTTGAAATAGAGGAGGATGGTTTATGGGAACACCACATAATGAAGCAGAAAAAGGCGATATTGCGAAAAAGGTTTTGATGCCGGGGGATCCGCTCCGTGCAAAATATATCGCCGACCATTTTCTGGAGAATGCAAAGTGTTTTAACACGGTACGGAATATGCTGGGATATACGGGAACCTATAAGGGAAAAGAAGTTTCCGTCATGGGCGGAGGAATGGGAATGCCTTCCGTAGGTCTGTATACTTATGAACTCTTCCATTTTTATGATGTGGATACGGTCATACGGATCGGTTCTACCGGGGCGATCCAGGATGATGTAAATGTTCTTGATGTTGTAATAGGCATGGGGGCATGTACTGATTCCAATTATGCTTCGCAGTTTGAGCTTCCGGGGACATTCGCCCCTATTGCAGATTATGAACTTCTCGCAAAGGCAGTGGATGCGGCGAAAGAAAAAGGCATTCCGGTAAGAGTAGGAAATATTCTATCTTCGGATGTGTTTTACAATGATAATAACAGTGTGAATGATAAATGGAAAAAGATGGGCGTGCTTGCAGTAGAAATGGAAGCGGCGGCGCTCTACATGAACGCGGCCAGGGCGGGAAAGAGGGCGCTTTGCCTTCTCACGGTATCCGACCATATATACCGCCATGAAGAGTTGGATGCCAGGCAGCGTCAGAACGGACTGAACGACATGATTCAGATAGCGCTGGAGATTTGATTTAGGAGATATTATGCGGAGCAGGATATTGGTAGTGGATGACGCGGAAGTGAACCGCGAATTACTGCGTGAAATACTGGAAGAGGAATACATCGTGGAAACGGCAGAAGACGGTGAGGATGCGGTACGAAAGCTACAGAATTACCACAGCGAGACAGCGGCTCTGCTTCTGGATCTGCAGATGCCGAAGATGGATGGGTTCGCGGTTATCGGCAAGATGGAACAAGATGGATGGCTGCGGAAGATCCCAGTACTAATCATAAGCAGTATGAGGGCTGTTGAGATTGAAAATAAATGTTTTGATCTGGGGGTTTCGGATTTTATCCGTAAACCCTTTGATCCGTCTATTGTGAAAAATCGGATCCGAAACGCAGTACAGCTCTTTGGCTATAAGGAACAGCTTGAACAAAAAGTGGAAGAGCAGACCGCGGCGTTGAAAAAGCAGAATCAGATTATAGAGATGCAGGCGGAAAAGCTGAAGGAAGCAGTACCTTTCAATAAGCTTATGATGCAGTACCAGGCGGCTATCATGGAGATCGAGACAAAACTTAAGGTCCTGAACATGGAATTTTCCCAGGAATATAACAGGAATCCGTTCGAGTCTATCAAAAGCCGCTTGAAAACGCCGGAAAGTATTTTTGAAAAGATGACGCGGAAAGGTTTCCCGATCACGGTAGAGAACATGGAGCTTTTGCTGTCGGACGTAGCGGGAGTCCGTGTAATCTGTTCTTTTCCGGACGACATCTATCATCTGAAAGATCTGCTCATAAAGCAGGACGATATCGTTTTGCTGAGAGAGAAGGACTACATTAAGAATCCGAAGACAAACGGTTACCGGAGTCTTCATCTTATTGTCAATGTGCCGATTTTTTTGTCTAATGAGAAAAAGTACATGAAGGTGGAGGTCCAGTTCCGTACGATCGCTATGGATTTCTGGGCAAGCCTGGAGCACAAGCTTAAGTATAAAAAGAATGTGGATAATCCGGAGGAGATCGGCAGACAGCTCAGGGCGTGCGCAGAATCAAGCGCGGAGCTTGATTACAGGATGCAGAAGATCCGCGATAAGATCGATAAGTCGAAAGGATAGTAGAGGAAATACAGATAAAGGGATGCCATGGTTGGCGGCTGTTGACCGGTATCCCTTTATAAAATTTTAAAATAAGGAAAATTCATTAGAATTCATCATCATAATAAAAAGAAGAATCTACTTGATTGTCCTATATTGCTTCTTCGATGACATTTAGGCATTCAGGGCTTTCCTGTAAACATAACCATCACGCCGTTAAACATAGCAGACTGTCGGCAATCATTGACTTTGGAAAAGAATGGTTTGGAGTTCCTTGTTCGCAACAATATTTTGATGAAGTCGTCCCACTGT
>CAMNWW010000259.1 GCA_946566415.1 uncultured Lachnospiraceae bacterium
GGGGCCATGCACGACAGTTTTCCCCATGCATTGGAGCTGTCGAAAAAAGGGTACAATGCATTTGCGCTTATTTACCGTCCCGGCGCGCAGACCGCCTGTGAAGATCTGGCAAGGGCGATCGGATTCGTTTTTGAGCATGCGGATGAGTTGGAGGTAGATACGGACTGCTATTCTTTATGGGGAGGTTCGGCAGGAGGCAGGACGACGGCGTATCTTGGCTCTTACGGGCCGGAGGAATTCGGCGGCGGCAGTTATCCGAGACCAGGAACCGCAGTGATTCAGTATACCGGGTACAGGGAGTGTACAAGGCAGGATCCGCCCACATACATGGGCGTCGGGGAAAGCGACGGTATTGCAAGCTGGCGCACGATGGAGAGCAGGAGCAATGCGCTTAAGTCTGCCGGGATCGACACGGAATTTCACAAATACCCGGGACTTGGACATGGTTTCGGGCTTGGAACCGGGACGGCGGCGGAAGGGTGGATCGACGAAGCGGTGGCATTCTGGGAAAAACAAATGTAGAACATAATAAAAAAGGAGAACTATCATGAAGAACAAAAAGAAAATAATTATCATCGCAGTGATCGTGCTGGCGGTCATTATCGCAGCGGTCGTCATAGGACTGAATCTGTTTGGCGCCTCCCGCTCAGGTATCGACAACAATCCGGAACCTGAAACGGCCGGAGAGAGTAATGTGCTTGTAGCTTATTTCTCATGGTAAGGAAACGGCCAGCAGATGGCAAGATGGATATCGGAGGAGACAGGCGGGGAGTTATTCCGCATCGTTCCTTCTGAAGCTTATGGTGAAGATTTTGACGCTTGTGCGGACCGGGCAAAGAATGAACTGGATAACGAGATTCGGCCGGAGCTTTCTTCGCATATCGATCCTGAGATCATGGCGAAGTATGATGTGATCTATATTGGATTTCCGGTCTGGTGGTATGACCTTCCGATGCCGGTCTGGACGTTTCTTGAAGAATATGATCTGTCCGGTAAAACTATAATTCCATTCTTTTCTCATAATGGAAGCTCAAACGGGGCAAACAGCGTAAACAGGGTATCCGAGCTTGCAGAAGGCGCAGACGTCCTCGCAGACGACGCTCTTTCACTCAGGGGAAGTTCTGTCGCGGGCTCAGAAGAGGAAGTCAAGGATTGGGCGGCCGGGTTTGTAAAGTAAAAGTTGCTAAACCTTCATGCGCCCGCCAGACTTTTATAGTAAGAATAGTGACGAATAGAAATGACCGCGAGGGGGAACCATGAATAACTTTATTTTTGAAAACGCAACGAAAACGGTCTTTGGTGAAGGATGTGTAAGAGAATATCTGTCATGCTTTGCGGGGCATTACAAAGAGACAGTCATGCTTGCTTATGGCGGCGGTTCTATTAAGAAAAACGGTATATATGATGAAGTCGTGGAAAGTCTGGAAAAAGCCGGGAAAAATGTGATTGAGTTTGCGGGTATCATGCCAAATCCCTCCTACTCTAAGGTGCAGGACGGCGCAAGGCTGGCAAGAGAAAACGAGGTGGACTGGATTCTTGGAGTAGGAGGCGGCAGTGTGATGGACTGCTGCAAAGCCATTTCTCTGGCGGCAGTGTACGACGGCGATATCTGGACGGACTTTTGGGCAAGACTCGGCGTTATAAGTTTTGAGCCGCTCCCGGTAGGCGTGATCGCTACAACAGCAGGAACAGGGAGCGAGATGAGCGGAAGAGCGGTCATTACCAACGAGGAAGAGAAAATAAAAACGGGCCGGGACTATCCGAAATGTAATCCGCGATTTGCCCTGATCGATCCCGCCTATACTTACACCGTCCCTGAAAAACAGATGATTTCCGGTGGATTTGGAATTCTCTCGCATGTGATGGAGATATATTTCAGTCCCCCGGATGAAAACAATGTGTCCGATGATATCGCGGAAGCCCTGATGCGCGGGGTGATCCGAGACCTTCGCACATCCATCAAGAATGCTAAGGATTACACGGCAAGAAGTAACCTGATGTGGGAGTCTGCCATGGCGGAAAACCGTATCATTAAAATAGGAAAACGACTGGACTTACAGTGCCGCAATATGGAGCATCAACTGGGGGTTTACACTGACTTCAGCCATGGAGAAAGACTCGCAGCCCTGCATCCTGTTTACTACCGGCATATCTATAAGGACGCGGTCCGCAAATTTAAAAGGTTTGCCGTTAATGTCTGGAATATTTCGGCAGATGGCAAGCCGGATGAAAAAACGGCGCGCGCCGGGGTGGAAGCTTTAGCTGATTTCATTAAGGAAATCGGCCTGCCGGGGACTTTGCAAAAGCTTGGAGTAAGCAGGAGATTGGATTTGAAAAGGATCGCCGACTCCTGTCAGATATCATCAGGAGGTTATAGACAGATGACCCATGGAGAAATCTATGAGATTTTTAAAGAATGTATGTAATGTTGTAACAGTATATAATTGTTCACGGGCTTTGCACTGTGTTCAATTTTAAATAACAAATAACTATGTAGAAAGGATGAAAGGAAAATGAAGAAAGTAACAACAGGAAGGGACACAATGAGTGATTTTGCACCCAAATTTGCCGAATTGAACGATGATGTTCTTTTTGGAGAGGTTTGGTCCAGGGAAGATAAGCTCTCGCCGAGGGACCGCAGCCTCGTCACGATATCCGCGTTGATGGCAAGCGGAATCTTAGGGGATCCTTTATTGCACCATATCCAGAGGGGGAAGGCGAACGGTATTACTGAGGAAGAGATATCAGAGGCGCTTACACAGCTTGCTTTCTATGCAGGCTGGCCTAAGGCGTGGGCCGCGCTCCGTTATGCAAAGGAGGTCTACCATGAATAAGCCGTTTGTTGTATGCCATATGCTGACTTCTATAGACGGCAAGATTGACGGAGCTTATATGTCTGCCGCCGAAGGAGCCTCGTCACGGGCAGAATATGGAAACCTCCGTGGATTTTATGCCTGCCAGGCGACCTTATATGGCACAGTTACCATGGAGGGCAGTTATGCGGAAGGATTAGCGGGAGAACTGCCGCACAGCAGCGTCAGCTATCCGAAAGAGGATTATATTGGGTCCTCTGATGTGTCGAATTATATTGTTTCCGTTGATCCCAAGGGAGTTCTGGGATGGAAGTCAAAATATATTGAGAAAAAGAACCGTCCCAAAGCTCATGTGATCGAGGTTTTGACGGAACAGGTCTCAGAGGATTATCTGGCGTATCTTCGGAGCTTTGACATTTCCTATATCTTTGCAGGAAAAGAACAGCTTAACTGCGCTCTTGTCCTGGATAAATTAAAGAATATGTTTGGCATTGAACGGTTAATGATCGCGGGCGGAGGGCTGATGAACTGGTCTTTCTTACAGGAGGGCCTTATCGATGAACTGAGTTTGGTGATCGTGCCGCTCGCCGACGGCAACCGTACATCTGCATCTATTTTTGAAAAGGCAGATTTTCTCCCTGAGCGTACCCCGGTGCCCTTCACATTAAAAGAAGTAAAGCAGCTTCCAGATGACGGGCTTTGGCTGCGATATGCTCTTAAACGGTAAAGATTTTGGAACAACCGCTGATTCGGCGGAAGAATATTATGACAGCAGGAGGAATATAACAATGAGAAAAAATTTTGGACAGCAGACTTGGTTTTACCCCCTTCCGGTACTGATCGTCGGA
>CAMNWW010000260.1 GCA_946566415.1 uncultured Lachnospiraceae bacterium
TCACACTGTCTATGGTATATAGGTTGCTGGTCAGAAATTCAAAACTGCTCAGGTTTTCCATAGAAAGATCGAGCTGGGAGGCCTCCTGCTCTGTTTCCTTGCTCTCGTCCTTTCCGATCAAATTTCCGTCGGCGTCCACCTCATTTTCATCCTCTGCCTGTTGTTTTAGGAGCATCTCATATGTGGCTTCATCCTCCACAGAAAGTTCCCCTTGCTCCATGCCGGATACGTATCCCCCAAGCGGGATCAGGTTCACCGCCATCCTGGCTACCCATTCTTTCACAGACATCTTTTCATTCTTCTTTTCTCCATATGAAATGCCCGGGAGGTACATCTGCTCTGCGCTCTCCTGAATCTGCTGGAAGGTCTGGAGCTTTATATTATTCCAGAGCCTCCCGCTTCTTTCTGCAACAGCACAGACGCCGAGCACGCATACCATAAGCCCGGCAATCGTCGTGCGAAAACGCCATTTTTTCATAATCCCAACATCCCGCCTTCATTTTCCGCCGCATTATGAGACAAAGTCTTCACCCTCATTATATGTGGAAGAAAATGCAATTATTATTTTGCCTGTCCCGTCTGCTCTTTTTTTTCAGAAAACAGGATGTTGAGCGCCTCAGAGATCGTATAGCTGATTCGTTTCACTGTCTCGTCAATATCCTTCGGGGTAACGAACATTCCGTTCAAATGCGGCGCTATCAGTTCCTTCACCAGCTCATATTTTTCCCCCGCGCTGTATCCTTGCATCACCAGGCCGACCCCTCTTAAAGCTTCGGAGCTCTCCAGTGCATGGATCAAATTTTCCATCGTATCGTTCACGATCGTCGCCGCGTCCACTACAGTCGGGACTCCGATCGCGATGACTGGTATTCCTACTGTGTCCTCTGTGATTCCGTTCCTGTGATTCCCTACCCCGGAACCTGGATTGATACCGGTATCCGCAATCTGAATTGTCCGGTTCAGCCTCCGGGAGTTCCGCGCCGCCAGCGCATCCACGGCAATAATAAAATCCGGCTTTGTTTCCGCCACAACGCCGCGGATAATCTCTACCGTCTCCATTCCGGTCTGTCCCATCACGCCTGGAACAATAGCACTCACACTCTCCACATGCTCCTCACCCATAGCATATTTCCCATATTCTCGGATAATATGCCGGGTAATGTTCAAATTGTCCACCACATAAGGCCCCAAAGCATCCGGCGTCACTTGACGGTTTCCCAGGCCTACCACGAGGGCCTGGTAATCTCCCTGCTTTTTCGGCAGCATTCCACGTATGAAAGACGCCAAATCCTGCGAAATTTCCCGATGATAGTCCTCGTCGGGCACTGCCATGTTCGGAGCTTCCACTGTAATGTAAGTACCGACTGGTTTCCCCATTACTTTAGCGCCTTTCTCCGTCTCGATCTTCACCGTGGTTGTACGGATTTCCCGCTCTTCATCGTAATCCTCCGTGAGGACCACTCCCTGGACCTCTACATTATCGGATTCAAACCGCTCCTTCTGCTCCAGAGCCAGGTCGGTCCGGATACTGTATTTCTCAACCATCGTGTTCCCCCTTTTCTGTCTAAACCTGTATGAATAGTAACTATTTTTTACAGAATTTTTGGAAATATGTATTGACAAGCACTATTTGTTCGCCTAAAATGAATAAGTGTGCTCGTCAGATGTTTTCGTGTCTCTTTCTGGCGAACCTATTGAAAATAATCAGGATTGGGAGGTGTCAGAATTGGCTAATATTAAATCTGCTAAGAAAAGAATTTTAGTGACTGAGACGAAAACAGCTAGAAATAAAGCAATCAAATCCAAAGTGAAAACTTATGTGAAGAAAGTGGAAGCTGCTGTTGCTAAGAAGGATGCAGAGACGGCGAAGGCGGCGCTTAGAGAAGCGATTTCCGTGATCGATAAGGCGCATACGAAAGGCGTTTACCACAAGAATACCTGCGCCAGGAAGATTGCCCGTTTAACTAAAGCGGTCAACGAGATTGCTTAATTATTTGATATATATTGTTACTATTCCATATAAGGCCTGCGAAGCAGGAATTCTGCCCACATAAGCAGTCTTAGCTCCCTAAGGAGCGAAACTGAAGCCTCGAAGAGGCGACGAGTGCGCATATAGGCAGGATGGCTGTGAATGGTAACTATAAATTGCTTGTGAAAAAGACAGCCATTCCGTCATGTGGCTGTCTTTATTAATAATGATATCTGCAAGTAAATACAATTACTCTCTCATCTTCTACTTGATAGATCAATCTGTGTTCTTCCGTAATCCTCCGGCTCCATTTTCCCGCCAAGTCAAATTTCAATCCTTCCGGCTTTCCTATTCCTTCAAAAGGACTTCTCTTTATATCTTTAATCAGTTCATTAATTCTTTTGACAATCTTCTTATCCGTATTTTGCCAATATAAATAATCTTCCCAAGCATTTTCAGTAAAAGACGCAATCATAATTGTTCCTCTTTAAATCTGATAATTTCCCCTTTTTCCGCCTGTTTTACAGATTCTTTCAGCCATTCATAATTTGCTCTGCTGTCTCTGATATAAAGATTTTCCATAAGATTATCATACTGCACCTGGGACATCAGCACAACATTTTCATCGTTTTTTCGTGTAATGATGGCTATATCAGAATCATGTACTACCTTATCACAAACTTCTTTAAAATTATTCCTTACATTGGAAAAATTTGTTGCTATCATAAAATCACTCCTCTTTAAATCAGTATATTCTATATGAACAATATCGTCAACATTTTGTACAATATTATGTACGATCCTAATATAAAAAGACACCTGTCCCTGGCTTCATAATTCCATCCAGGCACAGACGCCTTATTATTTACAGCTTTGAATACCCGTAGCTGTTCACGATTGCTTCCAGCCGCTTCCCCGCCTTGCACATCGGGCAGTCCATCGGTTTGTAAGCGCGGTAATCCGGCAGATCTGCGCTGGTAAATACCGTCTTTACTTCCATGCCTGCAATCTTGTTCACACTGCTGAAGATCCCACAGATCCCGCAGACTCTACCCCCGTAATAGAGCACCGACTCGATTGCCTGGTTGACTGATTTTCCGGTCGTGATCGACGCTGCCAGAAGGAGTACCTGCTGATTCCGGATCATCCTCTGCTTATTATCCCGAAAGATCATCTGCCCGTCCATATGGTATTCCGGCGTTACAATCGAGATGTTGTTGCCCTTGCTCAGAGAATACTGATGCATATCCGCCAGCTCCTCCGCCATAAAGGTTCCGATAGTATCTGTCTCCTCCATACATACGATCGTATCTACCATGGTCGTTCCTATATATTCTGCTGCCAGGACTTTCGCTGTCTCACGCCCGTTATTGTGCCTCACCTTTACGGTAGACATATCAATGTACGTATTGATGTGTGAATGGTTGGTTGCAAAATGCCCTTTTAAAATCTTAATTCTTGCCTTCGGATTTTTCGTCGAGCGAAGGTCTACTAATCTGTCGTCCATCCTTTCCTCCTTTAAACCGCCACCTTGTGGCATCTGCTGTTTTACTTATTTTCCTTTCAAGCCATGGATTCCCGATATAAGCCAGCTTATGCCAGCTTAAATTCTGTGTCAATAGAATTATTATACCATGGCAAAAGTATTCATGCAATGAAAACCCCTTATGCCGCGGAG
>CAMNWW010000261.1 GCA_946566415.1 uncultured Lachnospiraceae bacterium
CGGATATCATTGGAAAATTTATGCGCGCTCGCCGCAATCCCGGCAAGGACGTTCAGGACACGCGTATCTACCTTGCGGGAATACGTCTGCCCCGAAACAGGATAGCATGCCTGAAATCCCATTTTTTCCGCGATCATAGGATCGATCCGGTCGATCTTCTCCTGATCCCCCTCAAACAGCTCCAGAAAACTTGCCTGCGTTCCCGTCGTCCCCTTAGAACCAAGCAGCTTTAAACTTCCCAGCACATAATCCAGATCCTCCAGGTCCATCACAAATTCCTGCATCCAAAGCGTGGCGCGTTTTCCCACCGTCGTAGGCTGCGCCGGCTGGAAATGTGTAAAAGCAAGAGTCGGAAGAGCCTTATATTCATCCGCAAAACGCGACATTTCGCCAAGCACATTGACCAGCTTTTTCTTTACCAGCCGCAGAGCGCTTGCCATCACGATAATATCCGTATTGTCGCCTACATAGCACGAAGTCGCCCCAAGGTGGATGATTCCCTTGGCTTTCGGGCACTGCTGTCCATAGGCGTACACATGCGACATTACATCATGGCGCACAATCTTCTCCCGTTCCTTTGCCACATCATAATTGATATCCTCGGCATGCGCCTTTAATTCTTCTATCTGTTCCTCGGTGATGTCAAGCCCCAGCTCCTTTTCCGTCTCCGCAAGAGCGATCCACAGCCTGCGCCACGTTCTGAATTTCATATCCGGTGAAAAAATATACTGCATTTCCCGGCTGGCATACCGCTCCGAAAGCGGGCTTACATATTTGTCCTGACTCATATTCTTCTCCTTCTCCTTTTCCTTAATAACTCATCGCCGAATAGGCGATTCAATTCAGGGATCCCGAATGCAATGCATGAGGGGTTTCCTTAATAACTCATCGCCGAATAGGCGATGGAGGTTATCCTCTCCGGTACTCCCGTTTCCACTCCTCTAACAGCTTTCGTGACGGAGTGATCGTTACCTGCTTCTTTCGTTCGGCAATTTTCTGATTCAGCTTATTATCCACATCCAGCAAAATATCATTCGCCATGATCATCTTTTGATACTCGTCCGCAGGCAGATACCGGTAACACGCATACAGATATCCTTCCAGCATGCTGTTGTCTTCGCAGATTTTATATGCCTTTTCATACATCTTAGCCGACTCCTCATACAAGAAAGCCCTGCCGTATGTCGCCGCAAGACATGCGTATACTCTTCCGTAGAAACGCTTGTCTACAGAAGGATCTCTCTCGCTGTTTACGATAGACATAGATACCAGAATAGCGGATTCCAGTTCGCCGCTTTCCATCAGACAGTCCGCTTTATATTTTTGGCGCTCCACTTCTTTTTGGTTCCTAAGCTTCTCCAGCACATTCTGAATATGCGCCAGCTCGACCTGTGTATAAATGCGGGCGTCGTTCAGGACATCCAGCACAAACTGCTCCACAGAGCTGTTGTTTTTGATTAGATCCATCAGATTTTCGGACAGTTCCTCTAGTTCCAGCTCTTCGGCAATCCAGCGGCACAACTGTTCATTCATAATTGTATAGTCGATCAGGTAAAGATTGTTACAGAGATAATAGCATAGCTCCTCTATCGTATAGATCCGTTTATGGATCCTTGCTATCTCATACGGATGCTTTGCCCTCTTTTTATGACAAAGAATTAAACTGCCCATTACTTCCTCCCAACTCAATTACCTTTTCCACACTAAAGCCTGTGGAAGGGAAAAATTCGCCAAAACCGATATCCTCGAACAATATATGGCATGTCCTCTCATCCGTGAACATTGTTCGGATCCGGAGTCTCACCGCATAATTCTTGCGCTCCGGAAGCCCTGTCAAGGACACTGTCTCTACACGCAGGCTTCCTGTCATGAGCGACTCAATATGGATCTCGATATCCTGCGTATCTTCAAGAAGTACCTCGCACTGCTTGTCCGCCTCGTACCAATGGGAGCCCCATGCCACCAAAGGATACCACCCGTCTTCCCCGCGTATCCTCATCTTCAGGCAGATCTGCTCCGTCATTTTCGTCTCATCCAGGTAAACCGGACCGTCTATCTGCTCTAAAGCCCGTTTCTGCGCCGTATAACAGGCCCCTTTGCTGTACAGGTTATTCCCCATAAACGCCCGGCGCCCGTTGCAGAGTACCCGCAGAGAATTGGGATACCAGTTATTCTCAAACCCGTCTCCTGTAAGAAACACAGAAGAAATCGTTTTTCTTTCAAATACACTCTGGATAAAGCTTTTGAAATGTTCGTCCGCCGCCTTTGCCTTGTCCACATTCAGCACCGGATACACGGACTCCAGCTCTTCCATCTGTGCGTCCGCCACTTTGTCCACAGTCACAAAGCTTTCTTTGCCCTTCCGGTACTTGATCTTAAGCTCCCTGAGCATATAAGCCCGTATCATATCCTCGTCGCAATAGAACAAAGCGGCTTCATACTGCCACAGCTCTTTTGGCTGATTGAACATATAATGGCAGAAACTTTCTTTATAATCCTGTACATAAATATATTCTTTCGGAACCCCCAGCCTCTGCCCGATTCCCTTAAGCAGATATCGGATGTCCTCATTCATCTCCGGCACAGTAAATGTGATTGTCTCGATTTCCGGAAAAGAAGTTAAGGTCTGGCGGATAAACTCCGCCAGCAGCCAGACAGCCTCAAATTCTTCTCCGGCAACCTGAAGACGCTCCTTCTTTAAGGCGCTGTGCCAGATATTATTTACCGGGATGCTCCCCCGCACGCTGTTCATCCTCGCCGCGTTCTTTCCGTATGTCCACGTATCTTTATAGTATGTCATCTCCAAAGGGATCTGATTGTTCTCCGTACCCGTCTCAAGGGTATCCGGTTCCTGCGTTTCTTCATTAAAATAGCTGATCTGACAGACCTTTGCGTTGATATCGTATCCGATGATACTTCCACGTAACATAAAGAACCTCCCGTTTAATATGCAACAAAAATCTCTTCTGCAAGCTCCTTTTCCGCCTCGTATTCTCTCATAGCGTGGAGCAGAGCCTCGTCGTCCAACTGCGCCATATCGTTAAGACGGCCGTATCTTCCGATCGGCTTTGCCTCCTTCGGCTCATAGATCTGCTTCTCCGTAACGATCACATTATTCCCTCTGGCCTCTGTAAAATAATATCTCACCGTCTCGTCGCCGAACAAGATCAACGTTTTAATATAGGTGTCCTCATAGGCCGGAAGCAGAACTTCATGCTGATAACTAAGGCTGTCGTCCTCCCCTTTTAACACCTGGTAAGAAATGGTCACCTTGCTCCCTGACTTTGCATGGTACTCTATCATACTCTTATCATAGAGCTGGACCTCTCTGAGCCACCCTTCCGGATAATCCAGATAGAAAGAAAAAAATAACTGCTTCTCGCACATCTCGCGCAGGAATTCTCTCAGCATCGGCTCAAGCTCCTGGTGGACGTCACGGGATGAATAAAATTTCAGAAGGGCGATCTTGCAGATATCTGCAAGTTCTTCTTCCTTCCGGTATTCGTTGGCAATAATCGTGAACACACACCCATTCACCTGTCTGCCTCCTACCACGTACTCACGGGATACATAAGCAAGGTACGCCTGTTTCAGCCGGAAATAAGTTCTGCCCTCATAATAATCCGCAAAGATT
>CAMNWW010000262.1 GCA_946566415.1 uncultured Lachnospiraceae bacterium
AACCGCTGTCCTTTGCACTCCCGGCAAGGAGTAATCTGCATAAAGCTCTCATATTCTGCTTTCATTGTCTCCGATCCGGTCTCCCGGTATCTGCGCTCTACATTCCGGATCAGCCCTTCAAACGCCACATCATAGATTCCTTCTCCACGCTGCCCCTTATAATGAACTTTCACCTCTTTGCCATTCGTCCCCTGGAGAAGGATATCATGAATTTTCTCAGGATAATCCTGAAAAGGGGTGTCCAAATCAAATCCATATTCATTACATAACGCTTCCAGTATTGCGTGGGTAAAACTGGCTCTATCTGTACATGACTGCCATCCCGTTACTGCGATCGCCCCTTGGTTGATGCTGAGAGACGGATCCGGAATCATAAGTTCCTCGTCAAATTCCATCTTATAACCAAGTCCAAAACACTCTGGACAGGCTCCAAATGGATTGTTGAACGAAAAACTCCTTGGCTCGATTTCATCAATGCTGATTCCACAGTCCGGACAAGAAAAGCTCTGGCTGAAATTCATAGGCTCTCCCCCGATAACA
The DNA here is from genome assembly GCA_946566415.1 of uncultured Lachnospiraceae bacterium. Lineage (GTDB taxonomy): Bacteria > Bacillota > Clostridia > Lachnospirales > Lachnospiraceae > Allocoprococcus. The sequence goes on from CAMNWW010000262.1 coordinate 541, forward strand.
TCTACGATCAGCAGCCCTTCCGCCAAATTCAAAACACTCTCGATAGAGTCTGTCAGACGTTTTTCAATTCCCGGCTTGATCATCAAACGGTCTACCACGATCTCTATCGTGTGCTTAATATTCTTGTCCAGAGAAATCGACTCCGAAAGTTCATACAGGTTTCCGTCGATCCGTACGCGCACATAACCGCTTTTCTTTGCACGCTCCAAAAGCTTTGCATGCGTCCCCTTTCTTCCCCGTACCACCGGCGCCAACAGCTGGATTTTCGTTTTCTCAGGAAGCTCCATAATCTGGTCCGTCATCTGGTCTACTGTCTGTTTTTTAATCTCCCGGCCGCATTTGGGACAATGGGGTGTTCCAACTCTTGCATAAAGAAGACGGAGATAGTCGTAAATCTCCGTCACCGTCCCCACCGTTGAACGCGGATTTCGGTTTGTTGATTTCTGGTCGATAGAAATGGCTGGTGAAAGCCCTTCAATACTCTCTACATCTGGTTTTTCCATCTGACCCAGGAATTGACGCGCGTAGGAAGACAAGGATTCCATATACCGTCTCTGTCCTTCCGCATAAATCGTATCAAATGCCAGGGAAGATTTTCCCGATCCGCTCAGTCCTGTCAAAACCACTAATTTATTTCTTGGAATATCTACATCAAGATTTTTTAAATTGTGTTCGTTTGCTCCCCTGATTCTAATTACCTGTTTTTTTTCTTCTACCATTTTTCTACCTCTATGTCTCTTTTTTAATCTAAATCATTCAGCTGTCTTTTTATTTCAACTAATTTGTCCCTTAGCTCCGCCGCCGCTTCAAAATTCAGCTCTGCCGCCGCTTTTTTCATCTGCTTCGTCAGTTCCTTTACCAATTTGTCTAATTCTTCTTTACTCATAGACTCTGGATCTTTTTCAAGGCGCATTTCCTCTGCCGCAACTTTTTTAGAAATACTGATGAGATCACGCACTGATTTCTGAATTGTCTGCGGCGTGATTCCGTGTTCCTCGTTGTAGGCCATCTGCAGTTTTCTGCGCCGCATTGTCTCGTCGATAGCGACCTTCATGGAATCGGTCATGGTATCTGCATACATAATAACATGTCCTTCAGAATTTCTAGCCGCTCTTCCGATCGTCTGTATCAAAGATGTCTCAGAACGCAGGAAGCCTTCTTTATCCGCATCCAAAATCGCCACCAGAGTAATCTCTGGAATATCCAGCCCTTCCCGAAGCAAATTAATTCCCACAAGTACGTCAAATACGTCCAGCCGCATATCCCGTATGATCTCTGTCCGTTCCAATGTATCAATATCCGAATGTAAATACTTTACCCGAATTCCCAATTCTCTCATATAATCGGTCAAATCCTCTGCCATTTTTTTTGTCAAAGTCGTGATCAGAACTTTATGTTTCTTTGACGTTTCCTTATTTACTTCACTGACAAGATCGTCGATCTGACCCTCGATCGGACGAACTTCCACCTCTGGATCCAAAAGCCCCGTCGGGCGGATTACCTGCTCCGCCCGCAAAAGTTCGTGTTCTTCCTCGTATTCTCCCGGAGTTGCCGATACAAACATCACCTGGTCTATCTTACCCTCAAATTCCTGAAAACTTAATGGGCGGTTATCCTTTGCCGATGGAAGGCGGAAGCCATAATCCACTAATGTCGTCTTCCGCGACTGATCCCCATGATACATAGCCCCGATCTGCGGTACTGTCTTATGAGATTCATCTATGATCATCAGAAAATCATCCGGAAAATAATCGATCAATGTGTGCGGAGGCTGTCCCGGCGCAAGTCCTGTCAAATGCCGTGAATAGTTCTCTATCCCAGAGCAAAAACCCGTTTCCCGCATCATTTCTATATCGAAGTTAGTTCTTTCAGAAATCCTCTGCGCCTCGAGCAGCTTGTCTTCCCCTTTAAAAAAACGAATCTGACCTTCCAGTTCTTCCTCGATCTGCCTGATCGCCCGCTCCATACTTTCCTTTGAAACCACATAATGAGAAGCCGGAAAAATAGCCACATGACCGATTACATTCATTATTTCTCCTGTCAGTGTGTCAATTTCTGTAATCCGGTCCACCTCATCTCCAAAAAATTCAACTCGGTACGCAATTTTTTCAGAATAGGCAGGAAATATCTCCACCACATCTCCCCGCACCCGGAAAGTCCCCCGTTTGAAGTCCATATCATTCCTATCATACTGAATATCGATCAGCTTCCGCAGCATCTCGTCTCTATCCTTGGTCATCCCTGGGCGAAGAGAAATTACCATCTCCTTATAATCAATCGGAGAACCCAAACCATAAATGCAGGATACGCTGGCCACAATGATCACATCTCTCCGTTCGGAGAGCGCTGCTGTAGCTGAATGGCGGAGCTTGTCAATCTCATCATTGATGGCGGAATCCTTTGCGATATACGTGTCCGAGGATGGGACATAGGCTTCAGGCTGGTAGTAGTCGTAGTAACTTACAAAATATTCCACTGCGTTTTCAGGGAAAAATTCTTTGAACTCGCCATAGAGCTGTGCAGCAAGGGTCTTATTGTGCGCTATTACCAAAGTCGGCTTTTCTAACTGTTGTATGACATTCGCCATGGTAAAGGTCTTGCCGGAACCCGTAACCCCCAACAAGGTCTGGCATTGGTTGCCCTCCTGAAAGCCTTTTACAAGGGCTTCTATCGCCTGTGGCTGGTCTCCCGTGGGCTGATATTCACTGTGCAATTTAAAAAGGCCTCCGTCATTTATCGTCTCTTTATGAACAAGAGACGATGTCGATTGCGAATGATTATTTTGTATATTTTGCACAAATACCACCTCCAAAATCCATAGTAAAAAAGTTCGTCTATTAGGCAGAAATTCGTCGAGACACATCTTCTGATTTTCACAAAATTAGCTTTCGACGAATTTTGGTTACTCAATTCATTTTTCCGCACCAGACGGAATTTATAAAATGAAATGAACAAAACATGAAATAAAATCGAATTGTATTGTACCAAGCCGCTAGCGCGGCGGCTAGCCCTAAGTACGTGAAACCACCACT
>CAMNWW010000263.1 GCA_946566415.1 uncultured Lachnospiraceae bacterium
TTTCACCAAACAACCATTTTTTCTTAAAAAATTCCGCTATTTGTTATTTTTTTGGTCTTTTGTGGTTGTCAAAACCACGTAAAAATCGACGGTGGACTCATTTGTCGGGCAACTCATAAAATAATATGAATTTTCCGAGAGTAAAATTAAAGGAGGAATACTATGCCAACTTCATTACCGGAACATTTTGAAGATTTTGCAGAAGCCCGGCGGGAAGGCTTTCTGCAGGTGAAAACACTCAAAGACAGCGGTCGGGATATCTGCGGATCATTCTGTCAATACACGCCGGCCGAGATCATCCGGGCCGCCGGTCTTACCCAGGTGGGACTCTGCGGCCAGAGCGCCGCTCCTATTAAAACTGCCGAGACCAGACTTCCCGCAAACTTGTGCCCGCTGATCAAGGCGAGCTACGGACATGCCCTGGAGGAGAGTTGTCCTTACGCCTATTTTTCTGACATCGTTGTAGGGGAGACCACCTGCGACGGAAAGAAAAAGATGTATGAGCTTTTGGGGGAATTAAAGCCAATGCAGGTCATTCATTTACCGAATGTCCCTGATTACGAACGCTCACTTGAGATGTGGGTTGCAGAGATACGAAGATTCACCAAAGGACTGGAAGACCATTTTCATATTACCATTACGGAAGAGATGCTCAATGAGGCGATCGAGTGGTGCAACAAAGAACGAATACAGGCGGCGCGCATCTATGAACTGGGGCGCTATGACCCGCCGGCCATCACCGGAATCAATATGAACAACATCACCAACAACCAGCAATATATGTTCGACCCCGAGGTGAAATATCAAAAAATCGGAGAGATTCTTGATCAATGTGAGGAAAACTGGAAGAATGGTATCTACCCCTATGAGCCAGATCCGTACCGCCCAAGACTGATCGTATCAGGCGGAGGCTATTTCGGCACATCCGGCAAAACTGTCGATGTCATCGAAGAACTGGGCGGAGCGATCGTGTGCTACGAAGGCTGCTGCGGCATCTCCTCCCGGAGACGGCTGGTAGACGAGGACCGCAGCCGCGATCCACTGGTGCGTATTGCAGAAAAATATATCGAAGTACCCTGTGCAGTCGTCTCTCCGAATAACCGGCGTCTGGATCAGGTCAGAGAAACGATCAAAGAATGGAAAGCTGACGGATATGTGAGCATTACACTGCATTCCTGCAATCCGTTTGCCATCGAAACAGAAAATATCAGGCGTGTCTGCGAGGAGATGGGGATCCCGCTTTTACATATCGAGACCGACTTCTATCCGGGAGATGAAGGACAGATCCGCACACGAATCGAGGCGTTTCTGGAAATGGTTCGGGAGACGAAGAAGGAGGCTGCTCATGAATAATCTTGAATTACAGAAGCTGATTGCCGACTGCCGAGGGAGAGGGAAGAAAGCGGTTATCTCGTTCTGTTCGCATGTCCCCCAGGAGCTCTTACTGGCCGCCGATGTCTGCTCTCTTCGTATTCCTTACGTACAAGGGGTAAAGGACTCCGCTTCTCGTCTTCTTCCGCGCAACGTCTGTCCGATCGTAAGGAATTGCTGTGATATCTGTGAAGATGAATGCCTAAAAGACGCGGATCTGATCATTGCCGAGACTTCCTGCGACGGGAAACGAAAAATGTACGAGTTGATCTCCGGACAAGAGCGGGTTTATTTTTATCAGGTAGTACAGGGCGCCGACCGCGATTATGTCAAACCCTTGATCAAATCTGAGAGCCGCTATCTGGCGCGGGAGCTGAACAGACGGTTTGATGCAGACATAACAGACGAAAAAATCCGCCTGGCTGGAGAGCTTCTGAACCGTGAAAGGGAAAGCATCCGCGATCTGATGGAAATCCAGCGTCAGGTCCCCCCTGCTGCCTGGGGAGCAGAAATTTTTCAGGCGCTGGAAGAACACCGCATATTGCCGGATGTGAAAGACCGCATCGCAGCAAACGAGGAAACACGAAAACAGTTGCTCTCCAAAGCAACTTCCGTACCCCAAAAAGCAAAACGTATCCTTGTTACCGGCTGCCCCTTAAGCGGCCTTTACCGAAAAATCATGGAAGCGGTTGAGAAAAACGGCGGAGTTATCGTTTGCTTTGAGAACTGTGAAATCATGAAATCCGCCTCCCGTCAGTTTGACACGGAAAATCCAGATGTATATGAGGCTCTGGCGGATTGCTATGCGAATACCGCCTGCGCAATTATGTCGCAGAATCATCTGCGGTTTGAGCTGATTCGCCGCCTGACGGAAGAATATCAGGTAGACGGAGTGCTGGATGTTACGCTTCAAGTCTGTCACCCCTATACCGTGGAACGGGATAAGATGCGCCGCCTCTGTGAGGATTCTCTCGAAATCCCATATACGGCGATAATCACGGATGATTCTGAGGAGGATATCGGCCAGCTCACCACCAGAATCGCGGCATTTATTGAGATGCTGTAGGGAGCGGTTCGAACAAAGAATGTGCTTTAGCACATTCTCGCGCTGAGCGCGGCCGCCTGCGGCATATTACATCTTCGCGCGAGTGCGCATCCGCCCGGGGGGTTTTCATCATATAGGAAACGCAGTTTCCTATATGATGAAAAACGGGAGATTGTAACGCATACGCGCCACAATCTCCCCTGTGTTTTTATACGATCCCCTGCGCCATCATAGCGTCTACGACCTTCTCAAACCCTGCGATATTGGCTCCGATAACATAATTGCCTTTTACGTCGTACCGTTCCGCCGCGTCCGCTATATTATGGCAAATATCCACCATGATATTTTTAAGCTTTGCATCCACTTCTTCAAAAGACCAGCTTAAGCGTTCGCTGTTCTGGGACATCTCAAGTGCGGAAGTCGCAACGCCGCCTGCGTTCGCCGCTTTGCCCGGTGCAAATAATACGCCGTGCTCCTGAAGATACTTGGTCGCCTCGATCGTCGTCGGCATATTCGCTCCCTCTGCGACTGCGACACATCCATTTGCCACAAGTTGCTTCGCATCGTCGAGAAGCAGCTCGTTCTGGGTTGCACAGGGAAGCGCGATATCCACTTTAACGAACCATACGCCGCGTCCTTCATGATATTCTGAATTTGGACGATAGCTCTTGTATTCCGTAAGTCTTGCTCGGTTCACTTCTTTAATTTCTTTCAGCGCCGCCACATCAATTCCGTCCGGATCATATACCCATCCGGTAGAATCGCTTACTGTAACTACCTTTGCGCCAAGCTGCTGTGCCTTCTGTGTCGCATAGATTGCAACGTTTCCTGAACCTGACACTGCCACAACCTTTCCCGCCATCTCCATACCGTTCAGTTTCAGCATCTCCTCAGTCAGATACAAAAGCCCGTATCCGGTAGCCTCCGTACGTGCCAGGGAGCCTCCATAGCTTAACCCTTTTCCTGTCAGCACGCCCTCGTACAGCCCGCGGATCCTCTTGTACTGCCCGAACATGTAGCCGATTTCCCTTGCGCCGGTTCCGATATCGCCTGCCGGGACATCGGTATCCGCCCCGATATATTTACACAGTTCTGTCATGAAACTCTGGCAAAAGGCCATAACTTCGCGATCGGATTTGCCT
>CAMNWW010000264.1 GCA_946566415.1 uncultured Lachnospiraceae bacterium
CAGGCAGGCCATCGACCTGGGGATCGCTTTAGTACCCGAAGACAGAAAACGGCACGGAGCCATGCTTGGCATATCCATCAAAAACAATATTAATATGCCGATCTACGAGAGAGATTCCCATCTAAGCATAGTCGACGAAAAACTAGAGATGAGCACAGCGGAAAAATACCGCGAGAGTATGGCGATCAAAACGCCGAACCTGAATCAGTTAATCAAGAATTTAAGCGGCGGGAACCAGCAGAAGGTCATCCTTGGAAGATGGATGGCGGCTAAGTCCGAGCTGATCATTTTTGACGAGCCGACCAGGGGAATCGATATTGGAGCGAAATACGAGATATACAAATTGATGAATGATCTGGTAGAAAAAGAAGGAAAATCGATCATTATGATTTCTTCTGAGATGGAGGAACTGATGGGTATGTCCGACAGAATCCTCGTATTGGCAGAGGGGGAAATGACAGGAGAACTGTCAAAAGAAGAATTCAGCCAGGAAACCATCATGACGTTTGCGTCTGCAGCGGCGAAAGAGTAGGAGGAGTGGAAAGATGAAGGAAAATAAAATGACGAATTTTATAAAAAGCCAGGCAATCTGGGTCGTAGTGGTTGTTCTTGTTTTGGCGTTTACGATTGCGAACCCAAGATTTATTTACCCGGCAAACCTGCTGATCATGCTTCGGCAGGTGGCTGTATGGGGCATCGCGTCCGTCGGGATGACCTTCGTGATCCTTTTAGGGGATATTGATTTGTCGACCGGATCAATCATTACCTTTGTAAATGTTATGTGTTCTTATATGATGGTCCATATGGGCGTGCCTATGGGGCTGGCGATCGTTATCGCATTGGCGGCGTCTACGGCGATCGGACTTCTGAACGGATTTATGGTATCTACCATCGGTATCCCGGCGCTTATAGCTACATTTGCGACACAGACCGCGTTTTCGGGAATCGCACTGATCCTCTGTAACGGACAGCCGATCAATGGATTCACGGAAACCTTCAAGATATTCGGACAGGGCAAGATCGGTCCGGTGCCGGTTCCGGTCATCATCATGCTTGTCTGCTTTGCGTTGGGTGCGTTCATCCTCAACAAGACTTATTTTGGACGCTATTTCTATGCGGTCGGCGGCAATATCGAAGCGGCAAGGCTTTCCGGTATCCGTACGGGAAGAGTAAAATATCTGGTATTTGCATTGTCAGGATTTTTTGCAGGACTGGCGGGGCTTGTACTTCTGTCGAGAACAAATTCCGGCATGGGTAACGCGGGTCTGGGATATGAATTTAAAGTCATTACATGTGTTGTTCTGGGCGGGGTATCTGTATCCGGAGGGTATGGAAAAATTTCCGGAGTAGTCGCCGGTACATTTATCATCGGCGCCCTGCAGAACGGTATGGTACTCATGAACCTCAATACCTGGATTCAGGATATTATCTTGGGAATCGTGCTTGTGCTTGCTGTTGGATTTGACTGCTACCAGAAGAAGAGACAGGCGAAGTAAAGGAGGCAGAATGATGGAGCTGACATGGAGTGGGATTGAGAAAAAAGAGGGATGGGAAAAAGCAGGTATTATACTTCCCCGATATGATATAAAGGCTGTTGCAGAAGCAACGAAAAAAGCGCCGGTATGGGTTCACTTTGGAATCGGTAACATTTTCAGGATTTTTCTGGGAGGGATTGCGGACTCCTTGTTGGAACAGGGCGAACTGGACAGAGGAATTACCTGTGTGGAAACATTTGACGTGGACGTAGTAGATCAGATTTACACGCCCTTTGATAATCTGGCGCTTGGCGTAACCCTTCATGGGGACGGCAGACAAGACCGCAAGGTGCTTGCTTCACTTACAGAGTCCTTAAAAGCGCAGTACGCAAATCCGGCGGAATGGAATAGGCTAAAAGAGATTTTTCGCGCCCCAAGCCTTCAAATGGTTTCCTTTACTATCACAGAAAAAGGATATGCGTTAAAAAATGCAGACGATGTATTTTTCGATTTTGTAGAGAAAGATATTGAAAACGGACCTGAAAAAGCTGTTTCCGCCATGGCGGTTGTCACAGCAATGCTGCTGGAACGTTATCAAAACGGCGCGTTTCCGCTGGCATTGGTGTCTATGGACAACTGCTCTCAAAATGGAGAGAAATTAAGAGAATCGGTCCTTACGATGGCGTCTGAGTGGAAGAAGAGAGGGTTTGCAGACGACGGTTTCGTAAGTTATGTAAGCGATGTGGAAAAGGTTTCTTTCCCATGGACGATGATCGACAAGATCACGCCAAGACCGGCAGAAAAAATCGCAGAGGAATTGGAGGCGGCAGGGGTAGAGAATATGCAGCCCGTGACCACCTCAAAACGAACTTATATCGCTCCGTTTGTAAATGCCGAGGCGCCGCAGTACCTGGTAATCGAAGACAATTTCCCCAATGGCCGCCCGCCGCTGGAAAAGGCGGGGGTCTATATGACGGACAGGGATACGGTAAATAAGTCGGAGAGGATGAAAGTGACTGTGTGCCTGAATCCGATCCACACAGCGCTTGGACCCTATGGATGCTTGCTGGGATACGACCTGTTTTCTGATGAGATGAAAGATCCGGATATGATCAGGCTGGCAAAAACCGTAGGCTATAAGGAAGGGATGGAGGTAGTTCCGGACCCAGGAATTATATCTCCGAAGGCTTTTCTGGACGAGTGTATGGAAGAAAGATTCCCCAATCCTTATCTTGGGGATACCTGCCAGAGGCTGTGTACGGATTCGTCCCAGGGGCTGGGCGTACGTTTTGGAGTTACGGTAAGAGCTTATGTAGAAAAATACGGGGATGCGAAAAGGCTTTTGGGTATTCCGATGGCGATCGCCGGATGGCTCCGCTATCTGCTCGGCGTAGACGACAAGGGTAAGTCCTATACTCTTGCGCCGGATCCGATGGCAGAAGAAATGCAGAAACGGCTCGCTTCGATCGTGATCGGCGATCCCTCCAGTCTTACGGATCAGTTAAAATGGATACTGTCCAATGAGAATGTATTCTATATTAATCTCTATACAGCCGGAATCGGAGATTTGATTGAAGAAATCTTCAGGGAAGAGATTGCAGGTCCGGGAGCAGTAAGGGCGACAGTACAGAAATATCTTGCATAGGAAAATAGCGGAACATAAGAGAAGACATCGAGAAAGGTAAAAATACTTTTCCCGATGTCTTTTGAAAAACCACTGCTTCAAGATTTTTGTGACTACTTCCATCAATATTTCAGCTTCGTCTCCGAATTTATCTTTGGGACAGACCGCTGGAATTTTGTTTGTAAAATTTAATGTGCTTGACTCTTGAGCCATCCATAGTGAGTACATCATTTTCTGGTCTTACGTACATTGTAAAATTTGCATTAAATGTAAAAGCAATATCACCAGATACATTTGCATAAAGAATTGCCTTACCATATCGAAGCATATGGATTTCACAAACATTATTTGTTTTTACAAGTGAAATGCGGCTATCCGTTTCCTCATCATAGTAGTTGCCCTCCTGGAAAAGTGAAGGATCAGCTGGAACTACAGGAGAT
>CAMNWW010000265.1 GCA_946566415.1 uncultured Lachnospiraceae bacterium
GTTTTTTATACAAGCTGTGCCGGAGGGCTGCGCTGCAGGATGATATGGAATACGGAGACAGAACGTCTGGAGGATGAAAGAGTCCCTCTGAAAGTAATATTCAGAAACCTCACAGGCGGTCATTCGGGCATCAACATCGGGATGGGTCTGGGGAATGCGATCGTGCTGCTGGGAAGGCTTGTTTGGCTGTTAAGAGAGCTTCCGGTCCGTATCAGCGCATTGGATGCGCCGGGTAAGGCGAATGCAATCGCAAATCAGGCAAGTGTGTGTCTTTATGTAAAACCGGATGACCTGGATGAAGTCAGGATTAAGCTGAAAAAGATAGAAAAAACATTTCAGGAAGAACTGCAATATACGGATTCCATTTGTTTTGAGCTTGCAGAAGGAAAGAGTGCGGCAGGAGCAGAAGTATATACAGAAAAATATCATGCGGATATATGTAAAAGTCTGATGCTGCTACCGTATGGTGTATCGGGATATTCTTTTGCGATCAAGGACCTGATCGAGACATCCATGAATCTTGGCTCGCTGACTTCTGATGACGGGAAGCTGACTCTTCTGATGTCTCTTAGAAGTTCTGTGGCATCACAGAAATATATGCTCAGAGATAAGATACAGATTATTGCGGATGCGTATAGCGATGACTGTATTTTCGAAAGTGACTATCCGGGCTGGCAGTACCGCAAAGAATCACCGCTGCGCGATACAGCAATGGCATTATATGAAAAATTGTTTCAGAAGAAAGCAAAAGTGGCGGCAATCCATGCAGGATTGGAGTGCGGATACTGGGATGAGAAAAAACCGGGAATGGATATTATTTCAATTGGGCCGGATCTGTTCGACGTACACTCTGTTAACGAAAAGGTTTCTAAAGAATCTGTCGCCCGCATGTGGCTGTATTTGACAGAACTTTTGAAAGCGTTGTCAAAGAGCGGTTAGTTCAATTATAAAACAGAACTCTGCAGTTGGAAGCGGCTAAAAACCAACGCTTCTATACTGCAGAGTTTTTAAGTGATCATACGGATTACTCAGTTTCGCTTGTCACATCAGAATCAGTATCGCCGTCATGTCCGTTCTGCAATGGATCCTCGCTGTCTTCATCGTAACCGTCATGTCCGTTTTGCAGCGGATCTTCACTGTCTTCGTCAAGGGCATCCGCCGGGGTGTCCGAACCAACAGGTTCTTCCGAGCCGTCTGTCCCCTGCGGCGTCAAAGCATCCTCGGGTGCGGCCTCGTCTGTGTTGTTTTCCGATGCTGTATCTTCTGTTGTATCGTCTGCAGCGTCTTCCGTCTTGTTTCCTCCGAAGATACCTTTGAAGAAATTGGCGATCTTATCAAAGAATCCTTCCTCATTGTCAGAGCTTACTTCGTTTTTGCTTACTTTGTCTTTTAGACCGTCTAAGGTACTGTCAATGACTGCATTGTCGCCAAGAATCTTGTCATTCGTACTGTTGATAATACCTCCTTTGTCATCTCCGCCTCCGAAGAATCCGGTGAATGTGCTGACAAGCTTTGAAAAGAACCCTTCTTCTTTGCCTTCTAAATTCTCCAGTGTTTTCTGCAAAGCTTTGACATCGTAGTCATATTGAGCAATGTTCTGCATAAGAGAGACGATCTGAGCGATCTGTTCGTCTGTAAGCTCAACGCCGGCTTTTTTTGCGTTAGATTTTACAGTGTCTTCAATCTTGCCTTCGTCAGTGAGATTTTCTTCGATAACTTCCTGCTTTACCTGATTCATAAGGTCAGATGCCTGCTGCTGGCCGATGTCGTCAGCAAGTTCTCCTGTAGTGACAAGCTCTTCCGTCGCAGCAGCTTTTTGTTCCTCGCTTAGTTCTTCACCGCTGGCAGATTCGTAAGCCATCATAATGCCTGTCAGAGCGCCGGTTCCGGACACCTCAATGGGGGAAGCTGCTACAACGTTGCAGTTCTCTACACCGGAGGTAAGAAGGGTGCTGGCGATCATGGAGCTTGTCACAAATGTAAGGTTTGCGACTTTTACCTGGATTCCGCCTTTTTGTGTCGGCTCTACATATGAACAGCTATATGTCTTTTTGCCGATCTGTGCTTCGCTGGCAATTCCTTCCATATATTTGCGCTCGTCCTGGTTGGTTACTTCGATGGTGTCAACTTCGTCTGCGGTTGTCCCGAAATACTCGTACATAGATGATTTCTGCTCATCAGATAAGTTAGCGCCTAGAGTAACAACTTTGGCGCTGTCAGCGTTTGCAGTCATGGACATGCTGCCCGCTATAAGTGTCGCCGCCATAAAGACGGGAAGGCTTTTCTTGATACAGCGCGAAGCGCGCTGCGGTACTTCCAACTTAAATTTTCTCATACAAAACTCCCCTTTATTAATTCTTTTTGTAAACCTCATTCATAATATAGCACAGGCCTTCCGGTTTGAAAAGGAAAACCGTCTTAACAATTTCTGAATATTTTTTGTATATGCTTCTCGAGTGTCGTATCTTCCATCACTCCCTGAAGCTCGCCGAGAAGCCTGCCGTTTCGGAAAAAGGCAAAAGTAGGGACGATGGATGCCTGATACCTGTCGGCAAGATTTGGTGATTCGTCCACCTCCACCTCGCAGAACAGAATATGGTTTTTGTAGGAAGGCTCCATGTCTTCTACGAGCGGCTTCATCATAGCGCATTTGCCGCACCATGCGGCGTAAAACATGACGACGACAGGTAAAGGACTTTTATTTATTTCCATAGAAAAATTTTTTGCTGTAAGATGCAGCATGTATCTCAACCTTTCTTATTTGTTCCGGAAGTTTATATTGGAATTCAATATTTCACAAACTTCCCGGAGAGAACTGCAGACACAGCAGAATCTATGGCTCCGGCGTTTTTTAAAATAGGCAGATTTATAGCATCTGCGACGCCATTTTTTCACGAATCCCAGTCTCATAAAGGCCTCCGGAAATCTCTATTCCTTATTATTATATGCATATATGCCGGTCAGATTTACGGACTGCGGTCAATTTACAGATGGGATTGCCGAGAGAGGAGAATTTCTCTTCGTATTCGGTCATGACATTGCCCTCGCACATCACGTTGTCATGGTGCAGGTCATAAGTACAGGCGGCGATTTCCCAGACAGGGGAACCGTTAAGCTCCTCTACGGAGAAGTCGAAAAGCCCCCGATTATCAGTCTTGAATTCTACCTGCCCGCCTTTTGCAAGGATATGATTGTAGAGGGAAAAGTATTCTTTTGAAGTAAGCCTTCTTCTGGCATGGCGCGCTTTGGGCCAGGGGTCAGAAAAATTAAGGTAGATGCGCGCGACTTCTCCGGGGGAAAAGACTTGGGGGAGACTGGCGGCGTCTATGCAGATAAAACGCAGGTTACGGACATCTCTGTCCGTTTCAAGCTTTTCCACGGCTCTTAAGAGAACACTTGAGTAGCGTTCAATTCCGATGTAGTTGATCTGGGGATTCTGCCCGGCGAGGGTCAGGAGGAACTGCCCCTTTCCCATGCCGATTTCGATGTGTATGGGCTGCTCATTCTGGAAAATGTCCGT
>CAMNWW010000266.1 GCA_946566415.1 uncultured Lachnospiraceae bacterium
GCGCAGCGCGCTTTAATTATTAATCAGTTTATCTTCATCGCTCCAGCTATAGAGCTTCCTTACTTCTTCACCGATCACTTCTGCCGGATGCTCTGCCGCTCTCTTTCTCATTGCCTTAAAGTGTACCTGACGTCCTGCCGGAGACATGTCAAGCAGGAATTCTTTCGCAAAAGTACCGTCCTGGATATCGGAAAGAATCTTCTTCATTGCTTTCTTCGTCTCCTCTGTGATGATCTTCGGTCCGGTCACATAATCGCCGTACTCCGCCGTATTGGAGATTGAATATCTCATTCCTGCAAAACCGCTCTGGTAAATCAGGTCGACGATCAGCTTCATCTCATGGATACACTCAAAGTATGCGTTTCTCGGATCATATCCAGCCTCTGTAAGCGTCTCAAATCCAGCCTGCATCAACGCGCAGACACCGCCGCAGAGAACCGCCTGCTCTCCGAAAAGATCCGTTTCCGTCTCTGTACGGAACGTCGTCTCAAGAACGCCTGCCCTTGCTCCGCCGATTCCCAGAGAATACGCAAGCGCTTTGTCAAGAGCTTTGCCTGTCGCATCCTGCTCCACGGCAACCAGACACGGAACACCCTTTCCTACCTGGTACTCGCTTCGTACAGTATGTCCTGGTCCTTTTGGAGCAATCATTGTCACATCTACATTCTTCGGCGGCGTAATGCAGCCAAAATGAATGTTAAACCCATGTGCAAACATCAGCATGTTGCCTTCCTCAAGATTCGGCTCAATATCCTTCTTATACATATCAGCCTGCAGTTCATCATTAATAAGGATCATAATGATATCCGCCTGCTTTGCAGCCTCCGCCGCGGTAAACACCTGAAATCCCTGCTCCTCTGCCTTCTTCCAGGATCTGCTTCCTTCGTAAAGCCCAATAATAACGTCACACCCAGATTCCTTCAAGTTCAAGGCATGGGCATGTCCTTGGCTTCCGTATCCGATAATTGCGATCTTCTGACCTTCCAGTACAGATAAGTTACAGTCTTCCTGATAATAAATTTTTGCCATGTTAAGCTTCCTCCTGTTTTCCTTCTTGATCTATTCCAGTTAAAGGTCCCGGCATGCCGGCCTCTAGCTTCTTCTGTACACGCGTCAATCAATATAGATGACGTCTTCTGTCCCCCGGGTCAGCCCGGTAATTCCTGTCCTTGCAAGTTCCAGGATCTCGTAGCCGTCCAAAAGCTCCATAAAAGCCTCCAGCTTGGAACCGGTACCTGTCAGCTCGATCATCACGCAATCTCTTTCCACATCCACGATCTTCGCCCGGAAAATATCTGCTACAGAGATAATATCCGCCCTCTGCGACGCATTGGTACGAATCTTGATCATAAGCAGCTCTCTGCAGACAGAATTCGTGTCATTCAGCGGCTTGATATCGATGACATCCTCCATCTTCCGAACCTGTTTCTCGATCTGGGAGAGACTCAGTTCATCGCCGGTCGCAACGATCGTGATCCTGGTAAACCGCGGATCCGCCGTCGTTCCTGCCGTAATACTCTCAATATTATACCCCCGCCGGCTGAACAGCCCCGCCATCCGGCTCAAAAGTCCCGGATTATTATGTACTAGAATCGAATACGCTTGCTTTCTCATATAATTCCCTTCCCTTTCAAAAACAGAGTGCGTTCTGTTTTTTTATTGTAGCAACTTACTTTTCCTTTGTCAACCCACTTTCGGAAAATTTATGATGTTTCACATATCTCTGAAATACGAACTTACCTTTTCTACTCCGCAAGGAGCGCCGCCCCGATCGCCCCGGCAAAACGGGCGAGAGGGACACTGCTCACTGGAGAATGCAGAGCCAGTGAAAGCCGCTCCAAAATATAAGCGTCTTCACACAGCCCGCCTGTCAGGAAATACTTTTCGCCGGGGACCTGTGATATCAGCTGCACGACCTTTGTCACCACCGACTCAATAACTCCGAACGCAATATCCTCCCGCGGCGTCCCGTTCCCGATCAGACTGATAACCTCTGACTCGGCAAACACGGTACACATAGAACTAATCGTAATCTCACGCCCTTTTCTTGCCAAGTCTGACAGCTCATTCTGCGTCAGCCCAAGCCGGTTGGTCATGACCTCCAAAAATTTGCCGGTGCCCGCGGAACATTTATCGTTCATGATAAATTTCATCACACGCCCCTTTTTCAGTGAAATCCCCTTCGTGTCCTGTCCCCCGATATCGATCACGGTTCCGTCCTCCTGGAACAGGAAATGCGCCCCCTTACCGTGACACGTAATCTCCGTGACCGCATTATCTGCATAAGGGACGGAAACACGTCCGTATCCAGTAGCCACATATTTTGCATTCTCCTTGGTGATTCCCTCTTTTTCCAGCATTTCATATATCGTATCCGCTGTATTCCGGCTGCTGAATCCCGTATTCAGCAGAATCGTCTTCACCACTTCTCCCTCATTTATGACAGCCGTTTTCGCCGCACTGGACCCTATATCAATTCCAACCTGATACATAACTAAACCTCCGATTTCTTTTTTCTAATATTTAGTGTATTACCAAGCTCATTTTTCGTCAAATTGATATATTCTATTATTGATTATATCTATATAAGGACCGCGAGGCTCTCATATGCTGCCAGAAGCATTTCCCCTTCTATTTTTTCTCTTCCATAATTGGAGATCAAAATCTGCGCTTTTTCCCCTGAAAATGTTGCCGGAATCCGGTATGCGATTTCTTTTTCTGTAAAATTACAGACCACAAGCAGTTCTTTTCCCTCCAGTCTCCGTATATACGTAAAAAGTTCTTCGCTGTCCGGCATAAGCAGTTCATAAGTACCGTAAACAATGACCGGATATTCTTTCCGCAGTGAGATTAACTTCTTATAATAATGGAAAACTGAATCCTGCCTGCTCATCTGTTCTTTGGCGTTGATCTTCACGTAATTAGGATTTACCGCGATCCACGGGGTTCCGGCGGTGAATCCCGCCTGACTGCCGTCGTCCCACTGCATCGGCGTCCGTGCATTATCTCTTCCTTTATAACTGATATAATCGAACATCTCCTCCGCCGGCAAAATCCCTTTTTCTGTCAGTTCATGATAGGCGTTAATACTTTCTATATCCCGGAATTCATCCAGAGAAGTAAACGGATAGTTCGTCATCCCCAGCTCTTCCCCCTGGTAAATGTACGGCGTGCCCTGCATCATATGCAGACAGGTCGCCAGCATCTTTGCCGATACCTCCCTGTATCTGTCGCTGTCATTTCCAAGTCTTGAAAGCATCCGGGGCTGGTCATGGTTGCACCAATACAGGCTGTTCCATGCTTTACCTTCCAGTTCGGTCTGCCACTTTGATAAAACCTTTTTCAAATCGCGAAGCCGGATTTTCTTATGGTTCCACTTAAATGTCTCCCCGCCGTCCAGATCCATATGCTCGAACTGAAATACCATGCAAAGTTCCCTGCCGGAGACGGAAGCATACTTTTTCGCCTCCTCCACCGTCACGCCGGAGCACTCTCCCACTGTGATCAAATCATATTTTG
>CAMNWW010000267.1 GCA_946566415.1 uncultured Lachnospiraceae bacterium
GATCCACCAGGTGCTGGAGGAGTATTCACGAAAAGAGTTTATACCGCTCCAAGAAAAGGCCGAGCTGGGCAAGGAGTTGTTCAATGCATTTCGGAAGCTGGATATCCTGCAGGAATTGATTGAGGATGAGACGATCACAGAGATTATGATCAATGGGACGCAGAACATTTTCGTTGAGCGCAACGGGAGAATTTTTTGCTCAGATAAGAGATTTATTTCCCGGGGAAGGCTGGAGGATGTGGTACAGCAGATCGTTGCAGACTGCAATCGGATTGTCAACGAGGCGTCGCCGATCGTGGATGCAAGATTGAGAGATGGTTCCAGAGTGAACGTGGTTCTTCCGCCGGCGGCAATTAACGGGCCGATCGTTACAATTCGGAAATTCCCATCCAGAAGAATTACCATGAGACAGCTTTTAAGGCTGGAAGCGATCAGCAGGGAGGCGGCGGACTTTCTGATCCGGCTGGTCAGGGCTGGCTATAACATTTTTATAAGCGGCGGAACCGGATCCGGAAAGACTACATTTCTGAATGTTCTGTCAGACTATATTCCGAAGGAGGAAAGGGTGATCACGATTGAGGACAACGCGGAGCTGCAGATTAGTGAACTGCCGAATCTGGTGCGTCTGGAAGCGCGCAACGCTAATGTTGAAGGCAGCGGAGAAATCAGTATCCGGGATTTGATCCGCACGGCGCTTCGTATGAGGCCGGACCGAATTATCGTCGGAGAAGTAAGAGGCCGGGAAGCCGTTGACATGCTTCAGGCGTTCAACACAGGACATGACGGCTCTATGAGTACAGGACATGCCAATAGTCCCAAGGATATGCTGAGCAGACTGGAAACTATGGTGCTGATGGGTATGGAGATACCGCTTCCAGCAGTACAGAGACAGATTGCGGCAGGGGTGGATATTCTGGTACACCTTGGACGCCTGCGGGACAAGAGCAGGAAAGTATTGGAAATTATGGAGGTACTTGGTTGTGAAAAAGATGAAATTAAACTGCAGCCGTTATTTACCTTTCGGGAAAAGGGAACGGAAAGCGGAAAGGTCAAAGGGGAGTGGGTGAAGTGTACGACTCTTACAAGAACGGAAAAACTTGTGGCTTCGGGGTATTAGTAAAAGGGAATATGCGGCGGCCGCGGCGAAAAGCGTATCTATAACGGCGGTAATCGCCTTCCTATTCTATCGTAATTTGTGGGCGGCAGCAGTCATTTCGCCGTTAGGAATCTTGTGTTTTTGTCAATGCATGGAAAAAACAATCAGAAAAAAACAGCAGGAATTTGAGCGGCAGTTTCAGGACGCCCTGCAGTCGTTGGCGGCGCAGTTGAACATAGGATATTCTATGGAGAATGCGGTGAAAGAGGTGCAGCATGACCTACAGGCCATGTATAGAAAGGACAGTGTGATTGTAAGAGAATTTACTTATATGGTGAGACAGATGAACGTGAATGTGACAGCGGAACAGGCGTGGAGGGAGTTTGCCGCCCGGATTAAACTTGCGGAAGTGGATGGATTTGTGACGGTGTTCATATTGGCAAAAAGGAGCGGCGGGGACAGCATTGCTATTATCAAGAATGCAGTTCGCCAGATGGGTGATAAGGCAGATGTAAAGCGTGAGATAGAGACGGTAATCTCGGCAAAAAAGCTGGAATTTCAAGTGATGGCCGGAATACCCTTTGGAATCATTGCCTATATGCATATTAGTTTTCCGGAGTTTATGGACGCTCTTTACGGGAATTTTTTAGGAGTCTGTTTTATGAGCGGTTGCCTTGCGATGTATCTGGGGGCGTGGAAACTGGGCAGCAGGATTGTAGAAATCGAGGTGTGATTTATGTGGGCTTGTGCAGGAGTGTATCTGATGCTTGCGGCAGCCGCCTGGTTCATAAAGAAGAAAAAAATTTCGATTCACCCATATGAAGAACTTGCTAAAAAGATTTTTTTGCTTTTGTTTGTTGTTACGACAGTCGCTGCCGCTGCAGAAACCGTCGGTAGGATGAATATCAAGGAGAGCGGGAGCCTCCGCCTTGAGCGGTCTGAATACGGCGGTTCACGAAAGGAAGAAAAGGTCGAGATGCAGATCGAGGGAGAAGATGCAGAGGATATTTCAATCCAAGTTTTTCCGAGAATATACAGTGCTAAGGAGATAGAAAAACTTAGGGAACAGATTACGGCTAATCTGGAAAAAGTGATTCTGGGTAACAATGATTCCCCTGACCATGTAGAGGAGGATCTGTATCTGCCGGATCAGATGGATGGATTTCCGTTTTCTATTTTATGGGAACTTAGCCGCTATGATGTGGTGGATATGACAGGAAGGCTGAATCCGGAAGCAATTATGAAAGAGGATCCGGATGGAGAAGGCATCATTGTATCTGTGACTGGGCTCCTGCGTTATGAGGGTACGGAGTCTGCTTTTCAAACGACAGTGAGAGTGTTTGCGGGGGAGAAAGAAGAAGAGGGGATTCGAGGAAAAGTACTACGTACGGTGAACGCTTTAGAAGAAAAGTCCCGGGAAGAACGGTTTATTGAACTTCCAGTATATATGGATGGCAAACATATCAGGTGGAGACAGGGGCAGTCAGAAAAAGCTGTACCGATTCTTCTGCTTGGAATCATAGGGAGCGTTCTTCTGGTCTGTCTTGAAAGAGAAAAAAAGAGCAGGGAGAGGAAGGACAGAAACGAACAGATGCTTCTGGATTATCCAGAGATCATCAGTCAGTTTACGATGCTGATGGGAGCGGGGATGACGTCGAAAAATGTATGGAAAAAGATTGCCGGGGATTATCAAGAAAAAAAGAAAGAAACGGGACGCCAAAGAGCGGCATACGAGGAGATCCTGGCAGTTTGTGTGGAACTTAAGAGCGGTATTCCGGAGGCGGAATGCTACGAGCGGTTTGCGAGAAGGTGCGGGCTTGTACCTTATATGAAGCTGGGAGTCCTGTTGGCACAAAACTTGAAAAAGGGAACAAAAGGGATCTCGGAGATGCTGCAGATGGAGGCGGTTCAGGCAATGGAGGAACGGAAAAGCCGCGCCAGGCGTTTGGGAGAAGAGGCAGGTACAAAGCTTTTAGTGCCGCTGCTCCTGATGCTGATCATTGTTCTGACGATCGTAGTCGTACCGGCATTTCTTTCGATTCAACTGTAGTGGGAGGTGAGAGGATGGAAAAGTTAAAGAATATAGCAGGAGCAGGATGGTTGCGCATCAAGTATGCCCTGCAGAATGAAGAGGGGATTTCAGTGATCGAGCTGATTTTAGTGTTAGTGGTGATCATTGGCCTGGTCATTATTTTCAAGTCGCAACTGACCAGTCTGGTGGAATCTATCTTTGAAAAGATAACGAGCGAAAGCGCGGGAATCTAATGTAACTTATTGGAGCTGCAAAATATTTTATTTCAGAAAGAGTATACAGAGATGAAAAAAATGGTAAAGGGAG
>CAMNWW010000268.1 GCA_946566415.1 uncultured Lachnospiraceae bacterium
ATATCCGGGGCAATCTGTGAAATCGTATCGTAAGCCCAGATACCCTCGAACATCATTGCCTGCTTTCCCTGGGCGAACATCGCTGCCGCCTCATTCCAGCTTGCGTCCAGGGGCTTATCCTGTCCGTACTCCAGCATCAGGTCAAGGACTTTCATGATATCTTTCATCTCTTCAGTCCCGGCAATGGTTGTGCCGCCCTTTTTCAGGCTTTCAATATATTCTGTCGTGTTCTCCGTATTGGCAAATGCGTAGTTGAAGAACTGCCCCAGCAGCCAGTCGTCTTTAAACTGATTGGTAAAGGGTACGATATCGTTGCTTTTCAAGACTTTGCAAACCTCTTCCAGCTCGCTGACTGTTGTCGGAATCTTCAGGTTAAGGTCTTTAAAAATCTTCTTGTTATATACGATGCCGTTTCCTGACATCTGTACCGGAAGTCCTACAACCTTGCCGTCCAGGGATACACATTCCTTCGCGCCGTCCGCGATATTCGCGACAAATTCCTGGTCCGAAAGATCCGTGATATACTCTTTATATGTATTGATCTCGTTATATCCTGCCGTCATAAATACGTCCGGCATATCTCCTGACGATGCTTTCGTTTTCAGGATATCATAATAGTCGTCGCCGATGACTTCTACTTCAATCTTTACATTCGGATGCTCTTCTTCGTATGCCTTTGCCATGTTCTTTACCTGCTCCGCATACTCTACCTGAAACTGCATCCATCTAAGTGTTACTTCCTCCCCGCCGGACCCTTCAGAATCCCCGGCTCCCGCCTGACCGACGCCGGAACAGCCGACAGCTAAGGACATTACCATTATTCCCGTCAATAGAAGACTTACCAGTCTTTTCTTCATTTTGCTTTCCTCCATTCAATTCTTTTTCATGTCTGCAAACATTTTTTATGGTTATTATTATATATTGATTTCCGGGACTTGTAACCGTACAATGTTGACCCATACTGGTAATTTATTGATTTCCCGGACAAATTTATATCATTAAGTTGCATTGCGCCGATATCTTTTATTTTATATAATAATGTTGTACAAAATACTACATATAAAAAGGAAGTGCTTATATTAAAACAAAAAATGCGGGCAGTATGCTCCTGGATCAGTAAATCCTTTTCGCGTAAAATCATGCTGACAATGTTTTTATGCATGTCGCTTATCATCCTGTTCTCCAGCGTTATTTATTATTACAGCACTACAAGACTTCTCCAAAATGAATATATCCGTTCCAATGAACAGCTCCTGAATGAAGTGAACCAGAGCATTAACCGTTATTATACACAATTGGATGAGGTTACCCGTTCTTTATACAGCGACAATACTTTTATCGATAATCTCCGGAGGCACCGGAGCGATTATGTCTCTGTCGATTACAATGAACGCGCGGTCAAAAACATCCTGCATTCCGATGATGCAATCCAATATATCTATTTTTACGACCCTTACACAAGGAACCTCTATTCTTTCTCAAGGGAAAATGTCAGCTATGCGCCCTGCCCCCGATTGGAGCAGGAAGACTGGTACCAAAAGACAGTTCAGAATAAGAACTATTTTTATATGGCACCCCTTCATACATTTACTAACTACAATCATTTTGGCACGGTAAAGGAGGAGACGGTTTTTTCTGTGAACAGAGCCTTGCGGTATTACGCCACCGGCGAGGTGATCGGTATCTTATCCATCTCGTATGATACCAGCTATCTGGAGAAGATAAGCGTGAATTTAAGAAACTCCGGCGGGTATATTTCCATCTTGAACCAGGATATGTCTCCGATGCTGTCGGACTATCCCGGTCTGTCCATACCCGAAACAGCCAAGACCCAAATACAGCATACAGACAGCATACAGGGGCATTTTATTTACCGTGCTGACGGGATACAGCGGATACTTCTGTGGGATAAACTGGAGGATACTTATCTGTTAAAGGATATCCCTCTGGAAGAGCTGACAAAAAATGCATTAATCGTTTCACGGCTCACGGTCATTTTTTTAGTTGTCGTATTGGTCTTATCTGTTGCGGCAGCAATGTATTTTTCGCGCTCCGCCACGCGCCGCCTGAGTATGCTTTCAAAGAATATTTCTGCGTTCGGGAATGACAATCTGGAAATATGTACGGAGGATTACGGTTCCGACGAGATTGGGATGACGGCCGGCTCTTTCCGGGACATGACGAATCGGATCAACACGCTGATCAATCTGGAATACAAGGCCAAGGTAATGCAGAAGACCGCCGAGTTACAGGCATTACAGGCGCAGATTAAACCGCACTTTATTAACAATGCATTGCAGGCGCTTGGAACTTTAGGGCTAAAAAAGGGTGTGACCGAAGTATACTCCATGGCAGGCGCGCTTGCCCAGATGCTCCGTTATACACTAAAGCCCGCGGCTCAGCTCGTTCCGCTGAAACAGGAAATTGAAAATATGAATAATTATCTGTATATCCAGAGGATTCTCTGGAATGACCGCTTGAAAGTAGAGGTTGACACCGATAAGAGCCTGGAAGAACGTCTGGTTCCGGTATTCATCTTACAGCCTTTAGTTGAAAATTCGATTAAGCATGGGCTTGACGACTGCACCGACGGACTTATCACGATCAGAATCCATATGGCAGCAGAAGGACTTTCTATTGAGATTGCCGACAATGGACGGGGAATCCCGCCCTGCAGCCTGGATATGCTGAAAGAGTGGCTGCGGGAAGACACAAATTCTCCTGAAAACGAACATATCGGGATTCGCAATATTGTAGGGAGAATGAAGTTGCTTTATGGGGAAAACGCTGAGTTCTCCATCGACTGCCCGGCTGAAGGAGGAACTCGTATCCGCATTGTATTGCCGGACGAGTCGGATAGTCTTAATTCCGGATACAAAAGATAAAGGAGGAGCAGGTAATGTACAAGGTACTGATCATTGATGATGTCGTGCTTGTCCGGGATGCGATAAAACTTCTCGGACAATGGGAATTATTCGGGATCACTGAGATTTTCGAGGCCGGGAACGCAGAGGAAGGAATGAGGCTTATTTATCAGGAAAGACCGGAGCTTATCATCACGGATATGAAAATGCCTGTGATGGATGGAACCGCCCTTTTGACGCGGCTGGATGAAGAACAGATTAAAAGTAAGGTCATTGTCATAAGCGGCTACAGCGATTTCAAATATACCAGGCTGGCAATCCAGTCAAAAGTAATTGATTATATTTTGAAACCGATCGACCCGCAGGATCTTAATAACTCTATCGCGGCAGCCATGACGGAGATTGAAAAGGAATTCCCTGCCTCCGGCATCATCCGTGAAGATTCTGCCGCGACGGGGAATCCACTGATTAATGAGGTGCTCCATTATATCGGAAAGCATTACATGGAAGACCTCTCCCTGTCGTCGCTGGCAGACACCTTCTTTTTGAGTAAGGAGCACTT
>CAMNWW010000269.1 GCA_946566415.1 uncultured Lachnospiraceae bacterium
TTTTCTCTAGTCATACTGCCATCACTCCTCTCTATTTGGGCGTGCCGGCCGCCCTAAATCACAGCCGATACCGCCTCATGTCCTGTTTCGGTTTCGATTATTTCATTAGATTGTAACTATAAGGAAAATTCGTCTGACCTGACAATTACTTTGAAAATTCCACCGCCGAATAGGCGGCTGGATTTTGCCGTCCTGTGGAAAATGAAAAATCTTTTTCTTTAATATTTGCTTTACTTCCATAAGAATGTTATCATAATACATAGCAATTTTCAATACCCAATCGGCGGACAATTTTATGAATCAATCAATACACGCAAATAAATCCCCCAAGCGCTGGGGAGAAAGACCTTATCATTCTCTGGACTATGCCTTAAAATCAATTTATGGCCAAAAGCTTTATAAGATCGCGCTGAACGGCGGATGTACCTGTCCGAACAGAGACGGAACGGTCGGGGAGCGGGGATGCATTTTCTGCAGCGCGGGCGGTTCCGGAGAATTTGCGTCCAGCTCTGCCTTGACCGTAAAGCGGCAGCTTGCAGAGGGCAAAGCCTTTATTAAAGATAAATACAAGGGCGGAGGATATATTGCCTATTTTCAAGCCTTCACCAATACTTACGCTCCCCTTGCGTATCTTACAGATATTTTTACACAGGCGCTTGCGGACCCGGAAGTCAAGCTCCTCTCTATCGCCACCCGGCCGGACTGTTTAGGCGGGGACGTCCTTGATCTTCTTGCGTCGATCAACCGCCGAAAACCGGTATGGGTAGAGCTGGGGCTCCAGACAATCCATCCTGAAAGCGCCGCGTTTATCCGGCGCGGGTATGATCTTCCAGTGTTTGATCGCGCCGTCCACGAACTTGCGCTCCGGGGTATTCCGGTCATTGTACACGTAATTTTGTTCCTTCCGGGAGAAAGTCTAAAGGAGATGTTAGCTACCATCGATTATCTGAACCGACTGCCCGTCTGGGGCGTCAAGCTTCAGCTCCTTCATGTTCTTAAAAATACAGATCTTGCGGAATATTATCAGGCACATCCTTTTAAGATTCCGTCGATGGAAGAATATTTTGAGGCGCTGGGAGCATGCGTCGCACGTCTGAGACCGGAAATCGTTATTCACAGGCTTACCGGGGACGGTCCGAAAGATCTGCTGATCGCGCCGCTTTGGACGCGCAGGAAGCGCATGGTGCTGAACAGCCTCCATGCTTATCTGAAAAGCCATGATATCTGGCAGGGAAAAGATTTTTATGAAAACTGATTAGGAGGATATTTATGCCTGAAACATTTACACTATATAAGTTCATGATCCTGTATATGCTTTCCAGGGTCGATTTTCCACTTACGAACGCCCAGATTTCCGAATTTATGCTGGGAAAGGGATATACCACCTATTTTACGCTGCAGCAGGCGCTCTCCCAGCTGACCGAAGCCGGTCTTTTAGAAGAAGAAAATACGCACCGCCGTACTCTCTATCACCTTACCCCGGACGGCGCCCAGTCCATCCAGTATTTCCGGAACCATATCTATCGTCCGATCCGGGAAGATGTAGACCAATTCCTGCGTGAAAAGCAATACGAATTGAAGGATGAGGTCTCCGTGAAAGCGGACTATTTCCGGAATCATGCCCATGAATATTCTGTGAGATGCCAGGTATTAGAGAATCAGGAGCCGCTCATTGACCTCACTCTGTCCGTTCCCGACGAACATGAGGCGGAGACGATCGCCAAAAACTGGCAGAAAAAGAACCAGGAAGTTTACGCCTGGCTCATGTCTCAACTCTTATGATTATATCACCACTTTCAGGCAGATATAATTCCTGTTATCAATAAAATCCGTGCTCACCGTGATCTCGCCGCCGTATCTTGCGGTGAGCTGTTTGGCATGGTACAGCCCCAGCCCGCGTTTTCCGCTGCTGCTCTTTGTAGAGTATCCTTTTTCAAAAAATTTCCCGATATCCTCCAGCTTCACGTTGCGCATCCGGTTTTTAACGACAAAAACCAGTTTGTCGTTCTGCGAATCGAGTTCCATCATAACCCGGTTCAGTTCCTCCGTACACGCCTCGTATGCATTATCCACCAGAATACCGACGATCTCGATCAGATGATGCTCTGAAATACCTGAAATAATTTCCAGATCTTTCACTTCAAGCTCTGTCTGTACGAAAGACGGCGCGCGCACGATCTTACTGTATAAAAATCCAGCCAGAATTTTATCGCTGATCCGGAGCAGCTGCAGGTACTGCCTGCTTTCATCATCCTTTACGACTTCTGTGATATACTCGGACTGCTTCGCCACAAGCTCGCTGTAATTATCCACCGTCAGATGCATATTCAGGATCGCATTGATATGATTGTCGAATTCATGCTGTTTCGCACGTATCTCTTTTACCAGTTCTTCCAAGGGCTGTATGTAGAGTTGATACATCTTCAGCTCTGTCTCCTTTTTCTGGATAAGAAGATAGCTTTTACGCCAGTCCACAATTCCCCAGATTATCACGACGACCATCAAAATAGACATAATGAACACGCGGTAGTCAAATGTCCCGCTGATCAGGAAATCTACTACCAGATACACTGACACCAGCAAGGCGATTCCGCAGAAAATACGGTACAAAAACTTTCTAGCCCAATCAACCACTGATAATCCTCCCTATCTCCGTCTTATACGTCACTCCGATCTCCACCGTATCGCTACAGCCTTTTAGCTTCACAATACGGTTCACTGTATCGTAATACTCCACTTCCTGGCGATTCACAGCGTACACCCGGTGACACTGTACAAACATTCCTTCCGGCATCTTCTTTAGCATCTGTTTCAACGTAACATAGGGCACATCCCAGCATTCCTTCTTCATATGGATGCAGATCCCTCTGTGGACAGCCTCAAGATACAGAATGTCCGCACATTCGATCTGATAGTTAATGCCTCCTTTTTTCACCGTCACGACCGGCGGCCTCTCCCGCTCTTCCTTCGCCAAAAGCTTAGAAACGATCTCCTCCACCTGCCGTCTCTGGAACGGTTTCATGAGATACTGATAGCAATGAAGCTCCCTGTACGCCTGCATCTCCATTGCTCCTACTGCCGTTACCATAACGATAGGAGTGAAAGTATAACAGAAACGCTCCCTGACTTCCCTTGCAAAAATGATTCCGCCGATATCCTGCCGGCTTTCCCCGCTTAGATTCACATCCAGCAGGAAAAGCCCGTACTGAATATCTTCTTCCAGAAGTGCTTTTGCCTCTCCATAAGAGGATGCCGGATGAACACAGATCTCCGCCGAATATTCCGATAGGATCGCGGTAAGGGCCTCCCGGGAAATCTTATCGTCCTCCAGTATAAGAACATGTATCACCTTGCATCCCCCTTTTCCTCTAATTATACATCGCCGAATAGGCGATTCAATTCAGGGATCC
>CAMNWW010000270.1 GCA_946566415.1 uncultured Lachnospiraceae bacterium
TCGTATTAATATCTGCCTGAATACCGGCGCCTCCGCAGGAATCGCTTCCTGCGATTGATAATGCTGTTCTCATTGTTTTTTCTCCTCTCTTTTGTCATCTGCATTATTTTTCTAAAGCGACAGAGAGTGGTGCCCCCAATCTGCCGCTTACATTATGAATTTCATCGCCGCTAGGCGATCTAAGTTCGTGAATCCCGAATGCCCATGGCATGAGGGATAACTTGTGAACCTCATCGCCGAATAGGCGATCTAAGTTCGTGAATCAGGAGTGCAGGATTTTTTCCAAAGCACTCCAATTTTTGAAATCATTTAAATACACGTCCGCAATTTTTTTAAGCTTGGTCTGATCCTTTTCATATTTGTCGTAGACTCCTGCCACTAGAAAACCGTCGGCTTTTGCCGTCGCCGCCGCATAAAAGGCATCCTCGAACACGAGCGTACTCTCCCTGTCGGTTTTCAGATGCTTCATCGCCTCCCGGTAGATCACAGGCTCGTCCTTGCCATACCCCACGGAAGTACATGTAAATATTTCTGAAAAATATTTCCTGATGCCGCACCTTTTAAGCACCGCCTCCACATACGGTCTGTCCGTAGCTGTTGCAATACACATCGCAACACCCATGTTAGCAAGTCTTTTAAGAAAATCCTCTGTGTGCGGCTTCAACTTGATATCGTATCTATAGTACTCCTCGATTTTTGCATTCACACCGGCCATGATCTCATCGGTTGACAAGGTGACCCCGTAGTTCTCCCTATAATAACAGGCCGCCTGGTAAAGGCTCATATTTTTAAATACTTCATTTAACCTTTCTTTGGGTTCATAGCCAATGGAACGCAGATAATCTTCCCCGATACTTTCCCAGATAAACATAGAATCAAACAAGGTTCCGTCCGCGTCAAAAATTGCCCCTTTGATCATTATTCCACCATCTTCTCTGCCATACTCCTAAGTTCCGCTGCCGCCGTCCGTATATCTTCTGCGGCAAAAATGGCGCTTATGACTGCGATCCCGCAGCACCCGTTTCCCTTTAGCTGCATGATGTTATGTTTCCCGATCCCGCCGATCGCGATAACAGGAATCTGCACTGCATCGCAGATTTCTTTCAGAGTCTTAAGGCTTACATCATCCGCGTCCGCTTTAGAGCCTGTTGGAAATACTGCGCCGACTCCCAGATAGTCTGCCCCGCGTTTCTCAGCAAGGACTGCCTGCTCTACTGTCTGGGCGGATACACCGATGATCTTATCATTTCCTAAAAGCGCCCGGACATTCCCTGTCTCCATATCGCTTTGCCCCACATGGACTCCGTCTGCGTCGGCTATGCGGGCGATCTCCACATTATCATTAATGACAAAAGGAACATGATATCGACTACAAAGCTCTTTGATTTCCCTGGCTTCTTTCAAGAAATCCTCTGTATCCAGTTCCTTTTCCCGAAGCTGCACAAAAGTAGCTCCGCCCTTAAGAGCCTCCTCCACCTGCTCATAGAGCGTCTTTTCCCCGAGCCATGTCCGATCCGTCACAGCATATAATAGCAGGTCCTTTTTATCGCACCTCATATTTTGCCCCCTTGTTCAGTGTATCCGCGTCCATCTGATACACTGCGTCGATAATACGATTTCGGTAGGTCGAATTGCCTTCTCCCTCCTTGAGGCGGTCATAGCCGATTTCCCCCGCAAGCCCCATCACACAGACAGCCGCTGCCGCCGCTTCGGTCTTATTGTCCGGGTTTGCCGTAATATAAGCCGTCATCATCCCGGAGAGCTGGCATCCTGTTCCGGTAATCTTGCTCATCTCGGCGCGGCCGTTTCGGATCACGTAGCATTTTTCACTGTCTGACACCAGGTCGATCTTCCCGGTAACCGCGATGACCGCTCCTGTTTCCTTGGCAAGTTTTTTCACGAACTCAACCATAGCGTCCAGATTTTCTTCTGTCACCGCATCCGCCGCGTCCGCGTCCACCCCTTTTGTCGTACCTGAGCCGGCGGCAAGCGTCTTAATCTCCGAAATATTTCCCCGGATTGCATCTAATTTAATCTTTTCCATGATCGTAAGGGCCGTATTCGTGCGCAGCGCACTTGCCCCGGCTCCCACCGGGTCGAGAAGAACCGGATGGCCCAGCTCGTTTGCCTTTGCTCCTGCAAGAAACATCCCCTCGATACTTCTTTTATTCAGCGTGCCGATATTGATATTCAGCCCGCCACAGATGGATGTGATATCCTCCACGTCATCAGGTTCGTCCGACATGATCGGGCTTCCCCCACAGGCAAGCAGCACATTCGCCACATCGTTTACCGTAACATAATTCGTTATGTTATGGACAAGCGGCACAGATTTCCTTACATTTTCAAGACAGTTTCCTAACATTCTTCTTCCTCTTTTCTTAGAATACTCATTATCCAGCGGAATCTCTCCCAAGGGCTTTTATCATACATATAGGAAGGTTTCGTTTTCCCTTAAAAATAAAGAATGTGCCTCGGCACATTCTCGCGCCGGGCGCAGTCGCTTGCGACATACCTCCTCTTCGCGCGAGTACCCTCGCTTCGCTGGGGCAGACTCTACGCATCCCCCGGAGGGTTTTTGTGATATAGGGAACGAAATTCCCTATATAACAAAAAAGAGCAGGTATACCAAAAGTATCGGCATATCCGCTCTAAAACTGCTCATTATATGTCCCTACGTTGGCATTATCCAAATCAGGTCTATGGGTCGAAGTTACATACCTTCCTCTCAGCCTGTCACACAAGCTCCCCGCTGTTTAATTGTCATCGTTTATTATAACAGGTTTTAACTAAAAAGCAATCATTTTCTTTAATCACCTTCACTATTGCCTTCAATATTAGTCACAATATTGTCTACCCATTGCATTATTTCCTCAGCATACTGAATTGCTATTTTCGCATGGCTTTCCTCTAAAAACAACTCGTTTGGATACCTGATCGACACCCCATATGGCGTCAATGTATCTGCATAATCATAATATTTATCTTCTATAAAAACCTTCTTTTTAATCTGATTTAGAAGAAATGATAAATCATGAATCTTTGGCATCCCACCCTCTGCGCCATAAAACATAATTAATGCTTTGATTCCTTTTTCAGCCGCCTGCTGACAATGATAGCAAATAACTTCAAAAGGCTTTGGATGATAAGTAGCTTCCAAATGCTTTGCTACTCCCAAATCCATCTTTGCTAAATCATACCATTCTTTCACTTCCTGCGTCATACAAAAGTATCCCATTCCGATATACCTCATTTTCTATTGAAGGAATTTCCTTTCTTGCTTCAAAACGACTCTTGGTTCCTACAACAATATCTACTGGTCGTTGTTTTATTTGACGAACATCCTTGTAAGCTTTAAATTTCTATGCCGGTAGGTCGGACACACTAACATGAACAAAAATT
>CAMNWW010000271.1 GCA_946566415.1 uncultured Lachnospiraceae bacterium
AGTACCATAGCAAGCCCTCTTTTTAGTTTTGATTGTTGCATAATTTTTTCCTCCTTGTTTTGAATTTGTTTTTATAACAATGTGTTCATATAACACAATTGCTACCTAGAATCATAGCTATGCTTCCACATAGATTGTAAATCCAACTCTAAGAATGCTAATCGTATTCTGTTCCTCATCAACCAAGTGATATACCATAACACATTCATATGTACCTGCTGAAAGCGGCTTATCAAGCGCAATATTATTCATCTCACTTCCTCTCGGGATAACCGGTGATTTAAGAATCGCCTCTTCTTCATTTCCAGCCAAAAACACATCAAAATAAATATCATTTGTATTTTCTTCTACATTTTCAACATAGGCGTCTTCGGATATTGCATCCCCTGTTAAAAAATGCCACTCATTACTCATTGATACACTATAATATCCCGGCTCCACATATTCCTGGTTTTCCATATCGTTAAGAACTTCATCTACGTTATCCTGCGTGACTACCACGTTCCGTTTCTCCTCCTCTTCAGGTTTCCTTGTAAGTAAAAAGATAATAACACCGAGAAGGGCGATAATGATCACAGCCGCCGTTATAACGATTATTTTTTTTCTCTTTTTATCTTTATCCGTATCCTGCTTTTTTTCTGTTGATTGATCGCTCATTCTTTTATTTTCCTCCAAACGAATTTATATAATATTATATATATACTTTATATTCTCTAAAGAATATCTTGCCCCGACGGCAAGACCTTTTCCATTATACGCACAACCCTTCCCCTTGTCAATCACTCTTCTGGTCAGAATCTTCTTTTAACGTTTCTCTCGTTTTCTCGTTTCCAACAACATTCAACTCATTTTCCGTCTCTATTTTCTCTGCTTCCTCATCTGTCTTTTCATTTTCATTTAAGCTCTGTTCTTCTGCCGCCCCTGTCTCCTCATCCGGCATTCCCTGCCCAGTCAGCACTGCATCTTTTCTTGGCACAATATTCTCTTTTGGCAACACCCGCCACGTAATTGTAAGCTGTGGAGATACGCTGTCCAGTCCCGTCCAGTCCCCTTTACCGTTAGCCGCGCCAGTAAGCTGGAAAGAATACGCATCGAATACAGTACTTTCCAAATTATTCTTTAACTGATAAACATATTCGTTTTTATCGCTGTTATATACATACTCATACGTCCCATCCAGAGCCGCATCAACCATCGTATGCAAACTGACGCCGTCTTTTCCAACCGGTATTTCTCTTTCACCATCCGTCACAGCCAAATAAAGACTTGGATTCATATCATCTGTAAAGTTCTTGTCTTCCGACATCACGATTCCTCCCAAAGAATCCGGCTCTACCCGGACATCCAGGAAAATCTCTACAGGCATAGAACTTTTGTTGGTAATCGTGACCTCGTCGCTCTTGTTACTGTAGTCATCCTCTGTTTGCCCATCCGTGCGGTGGAAAAACAGGGTAGAATCTGCTTCAAACCTCTGACCTTCATACATAGCCCCATCTGTCTCATTAATCAGCCCTTGCGGATCTAATATGAAGTCAAAAGCACCTTCAGACACTGTCGGCATCATGACCTGGTAGACGTTTGTTTCTATATTGACTTTTGCGCTGTCGATCTGGATGCTACCTTTCGGTTCAGATTCTTCTGCGGACACAGAAAAGGATACGCTAAGAACCATACTTGCTACAAGTAACAACGCTGCCCATTTCCCAGCCTTTCTGGTTTTTCCAGACCTCCCAGACTTCTGATTTCTTGCCATTTTCTTCCGCCTCTCTATCCTGCGCCTGCCATTCTCAGTCCAATATCTCCACATTCTGTATCATCACCGGTTTCCCAGCCTTCTGGCACAGATACACCAGACTGCTCCAGTCCCCGTAATACGCGTCGCTTAGCACCATAGCGCGATCCACATCCGCCGTGTCGTCGTAGATTCCCCATCCTTCTTCCTTGTACCCTTCTACAATCTCACTGTAGTCCATCCATAAACGCGGACGCATGGACTCGATCGTCGCTTTGACAAGGGGATGCGGACGCCACAACAACGCCACTTCATCCTGGCTTTCCTTAAATATACCGAACACAGATTTCATCTTCTCCAGCATTTTCTCATCCTGCGCAAGAAGGGAACCGATACTTGTATTATAAAGTATAATCTTCTTCCAGCTTCCGTCGTCCTTCTGAATGATTTTCAGCCATTCCTCCGGAACTTCCAGGTCCTCTTTTCTCGTGCTGAGAATCTTATCTACCTTCGGCGAACCCAGTCCATAGATCTTATTTTCCCAGTACTTACGCTGCGCTGCCGAACCGTCCGAATGCTTCATCAACTCGTTGATATAGATTTGCCGCATATCTTCGGACTGCACAATAACTGCATCCGCATTTACCACTCCCGGAGTAGTGCAGAAATGGCTCATCCCTTTTATCGCATTCTCATCCTTCGGGTCAATCTCACCCAAAATGAAATAGGGTATGTATACTAATTTATCTGTAAACTGTTTCAAATTCTTTGTGTAAAAGAAAGGATCGACGCTTGTCACGTAGTTGCATTCATCATACGGGTTATGAATAAATATCATATCCGGATGCCGCTCGGCAAAATCATAATCCTCATAATGCGTCACCGGCACATATTCCGGGTACTCCTCCCCTTCATAATGCATCTCCCGAAAACTGCCGTCCGGATTCTTATCATAGTAGGGGATCGGAATTACATAAGCGTCGCAGTCTTCATCCTCGTCCGCCGCCTGCCACACACTTTCCAAAGAATCCCACATAGATGCTTTATATGGAAGAAACACTGCTTCCAGTCTATCCGGAATTTCACTGCTTATGGTCCTGCGGACCTGTTTCAAATTCCCAGCAAGCGCTTTCAGCTTTTCCCTGCGTTGCTCCGGACTTCCCATAACCTGTGTTATCTCATATAGGATCTCACAAAATTCCTCTAACCGGACCACGCTGTCCGTGCCTTCGCCGTACAGCGTCTCTATTTTATTTCCCATGTAAATCGCAGTATCCTGACAGTCCGCCAGCAGTTGTACTACACCCTCTTCATTTACAACATTCCTGGTCAGAGCGTCCTTCAATGCCCTATTTGCCTTCTCCAATGTGTCCGTCATGGAAAGAAGCTGTCGTCTTACTGCCCGGCTCATACAATGACTCTCCCTTTTACAAAAATTACCGAATATAGAAAAAGAAAGCGCCGCCGTTCTTATTCTTCTGACCGATGCCCTCTATTTGTTCCTTAATTATATTATCGTACAATATCTAGATAACTTAAGGGGATTTTGATTTGTACTTATAAAAATTCTTCGCAGGACGATATTTATATTATAAACTCTGCTTTTATAATCTGTGGTATGCTTACCCGGATAGCCGGAGGACCGCTTTTCACCC